>DASZTU010000279.1:0-15383 GCA_035547975.1 Devosiaceae bacterium
GGCATTCCCGAGAGCTTCAACGTGCTCGTCAAGGAAATCCGCTCGCTTGGTCTCAACGTCGAGCTCGATACCGCCGAGCCGGCCCTCGAGCCGCCCAATGCGCCGACCCACGAAGGGGAGTTGGAAGCTCCTTTGAAGGCAGCGGAGTGATCTCCGCCGGTTTCACCCTTTCCTCACACTGACCGTCTCCGACGGCGTCCGGTCCTTTCCGCCGGACGCCCGAGGAACGAGGAGAAAGACCAACGATGAATACGCATCATCACGTCATGGACCCCTTCAATCCCGCGGTCCCGGCGCAGACCTTCGATCAGATGCGCATCTCGATCGCGAGCCCGGAGAAAATCCTCTCCTGGTCCTATGGCGAGATCAAGAAGCCCGAGACCATCAACTACCGCACCTTCAAGCCGGAGCGCGACGGCCTGTTCTGCGCGCGCATCTTCGGGCCGGTGAAGGACTACGAGTGCCTGTGCGGCAAGTACAAGCGCATGAAGTTCAAGGGCGTCATCTGCGAGAAGTGCGGCGTCGAAGTGACGCTCAGCCGCGTGCGCCGCGAGCGCATGGGCCACATCGAGCTCGCCGCCCCGGTCGCCCACATCTGGTTCCTCAAGTCGCTGCCGAGCCGCATTGCCCTGCTGCTCGACATGACGCTCAAGGACATCGAGCGGGTGCTCTATTTCGAGAACTATGTCGTCCTCGATCCGGGCCTGACCCCGTTCAGCCAGCATGAGCTGCTGACCGAGGAGCAGTACCTCGACGCCCAGGACCAGTACGGCGCGGACAGCTTCACCGCCAAGATCGGCGCCGAGGCGATCCGCGACATGCTGCTCTCGCTCGACCTCGAGAAGATCGCCGCGGACCTGCGCGTCGAGATTGCCGAGTCGACGACCGAGCTCAAGCCGAAGAAGCTGGCCAAGCGCCTCAAGATCGTCGAGCAGTTCATCGTCTCGGGCAACAAGCCCGAGTGGATGATCATGACCGTCATTCCGGTCATCCCGCCGGAGCTGCGGCCGCTCGTGCCGCTGGACGGCGGCCGCTTCGCCACGTCCGATCTCAACGACCTCTATCGCCGCGTGATCAACCGCAACAACCGGTTGAAGCGCCTGATCGAGCTCCGCGCGCCGGACATCATCATCCGCAACGAAAAGCGCATGCTGCAGGAGGCGGTCGATGCGCTGTTCGACAACGGCCGGCGCGGCCGGACCATCACCGGTGCCAACAAGCGTCCGCTGAAGTCGCTTTCCGACATGCTCAAGGGCAAGCAGGGCCGGTTCCGGCAGAACCTGCTCGGCAAGCGCGTCGACTACTCCGGCCGTTCGGTGATCACCGTGGGTCCGGAGCTGAAGCTCCACCAGTGCGGCCTGCCCAAGAAGATGGCGCTCGAGCTCTTCAAGCCGTTCATCTACTCGCGGCTCGAGGCCAAGGGGCTGTCCTCGACGGTCAAGCAGGCAAAGAAGCTGGTCGAGAAGGAAAAGCCCGAGGTCTGGGACATCCTCGACGAGGTGATCCGCGAGCACCCGGTGCTGCTCAACCGCGCGCCGACGCTTCACCGCCTCGGCATCCAGGCGTTCGAGCCGCACCTCATTGAGGGCAAGGCCATCCAGCTGCATCCGCTCGTCTGCGCGGCGTTCAACGCCGACTTCGACGGGGACCAGATGGCCGTCCACGTGCCGCTGAGCCTTGAGGCCCAGCTCGAGGCGCGCGTCCTCATGATGTCGACCAACAACATCCTGCACCCCGCCAACGGGCAGCCGATCATCGTGCCGTCGCAGGACATCGTGCTCGGCCTCTATCACCTGTCGCTCATGAACGATCACGAGCCGGGCGAGGGGATGGCGTTCGCCGACATGGGCGAGATCGAGCACGCCCTGCAGAACGGCGTGATCACGATGCACACCAAGATCAAGGGACGCGTGCGCGTCTATGACGAGAATGGCGGGTTCACCACCAAGATCGTCGAGACGACGCCCGGCCGCATGATGATCGGGCAGCTCCTGCCCAAGCATCCCGCGGTGCCCTTCGAGACCGCCAACCAGCTGATGACCAAGAAGACCATCTCGAAAATGATCGACACGGTCTATCGTGGCTGCGGCCAGAAGGAGTCGGTGATCTTCTGCGACCGCATCATGGTCCTGGGCTTCAAGCATGCGTGCCGTGCCGGCATCTCGTTCGGCAAGGACGACATGGTGATCCCGGCTTCCAAGGCGAAGATCGTCGAGGCGACCCGCAAGCAGGTCGAGGAGTTCGAGCAGCAGTACAATGACGGCCTGATCACTCAGGGCGAGAAGTACAACAAGGTGGTCGACGCCTGGGCCAAGTGCGGCGACAAGGTCGCCGAGGAGATGATGAAGGGCATCGCCTCCGTGCAGTTCGACAAGGAGACGGGCCGCCAGAAGCCGATCAACTCGGTCTACATGATGAGCCACTCGGGCGCGCGTGGTTCGCCGGCCCAGATGAAGCAGCTCGCCGGCATGCGCGGCCTGATGGCGCGTCCGGACGGCTCGATCATCGAGACCCCGATCACCGCCAACTTCAAGGAAGGCCTCAACGTCCTCGAGTACTTCAACTCCACCCACGGCGCCCGCAAGGGCCTCGCGGACACGGCGCTGAAGACGGCGAACTCGGGCTACCTCACCCGTCGCCTCGTCGACGTGGCGCAGGACTCGATCATCACCGCACTCGATTGCGGCACCGAGCGGGGCCTCACCATGGAGGCGATCGTCGATGCCGGCCAGGTCGTGGCGACGCTGGGTCAGCGCATCCTGGGCCGTACCGCGGCCGAGGACGTGGTGCACCCGACGACGGGTGAGGTGATCGCCACCCGCGGCCAGCTGCTCACCGAAAAGGACGTCGACGCCATCGAGGCGGCCAAGATCCAGGCCATCAAGATCCGCTCGCCGCTCACCTGCGACCTCAGGGTCGGGTGCTGCGCGGCCTGCTATGGGCGAGACCTCGCCCGCGGCACGCCGGTCAACATCGGCGAGGCGGTCGGCGTCATTGCGGCGCAGTCTATCGGCGAGCCGGGCACCCAGCTCACCATGCGCACGTTCCACATCGGTGGCACGGCGCAGGTGGTCGACACCTCGTTCCTCGAGGCGGGCGCGGAAGGCAAGATCGAGATCCGCAACAAGCACGTCGCCAAGGTCGAAGGTGGCCTCGTGGCCATGGGCCGCAACGTCGTCATCGCCATCCTCGACAACGAGGGCAAGGAGCGTACCACGCACCGCGTGACCTACGGCGCCAAGCTCAAGGTCGACGACGGCGACGAGGTCAAGCGCGGCCAGCGTCTCGCCGAGTGGGACCCCTATACCCGTCCCATCCTGGCGGAGGTCGAGGGGACGGTGTCCTTCGAAGGCCTGATCGATGGCACTTCGGTGTCGGAGACGACCGACGAGGCGACCGGCTTCACCAAGCGCGTCGTCATCGATTGGCGCACCAGCCAGCGCGGGGCCGAGCTCCGTCCGGCGATCACCATCATGAATGGTGACAAGGTGGCCAAGGTCGATCGTGGCGGCGAAGCGCGGTATCTGCTGTCGGTTGATGCCGTCATCGCGGTCGAGCCGGGCGAGAAGGTTGCGCCCGGCGACGTGCTCGCGCGTATTCCGCTCGAGAGCGCCAAGACCAAGGACATCACCGGTGGTCTGCCGCGCGTGGCGGAGCTGTTCGAGGCCCGTCGTCCGAAGGATCACGCCATCATCGCCGAGATCGATGGCACGATCCGCTTCGGGCGCGACTACAAGAACAAGCGCCGGATCATCATCGAGCCGACCGACAAGACCATGGAGCCGGTCGAGTACCTGATCCCGAAGGGGAAGCCGTTCCACCTGCAGGAGGGCGACTCCATCGAGAAGGGCGAGTACATCCTCGACGGCAACCCGGCACCGCACGACATCCTGGCGATCAAGGGCGTGGAAGAGCTCGCGCGCTACCTCGTCAACGAAATCCAGGAGGTCTACCGGCTGCAGGGCGTGTTGATCAACGACAAGCACATCGAGGTGATCGTTCGCCAGATGCTGCAGAAGGTCGAGATCACCGAGCCCGGCGATTCCGGCATGCTCAAGGACGAGCAGATCGACAAGCTCGACTTCGACGAGCTCAACGACCAGCTCATCTCCGAGGGCAAGAAGCCGGCCGAAGCGGTGCCCGTGCTGCTCGGCATCACCAAGGCGTCGCTGCAGACCCGCTCCTTCGTCTCGGCGGCTTCTTTCCAGGAGACCACCCGCGTCCTCACCGAGGCGGCGGTTTCCGGCAAGGCCGACCTGCTCGAGGGCCTCAAGGAGAACGTCATCGTCGGCCGCCTGATCCCGGCCGGCACCGGCGCCGCCATCGCGACCGCGAAGCAGATCGCGGCCAAGCGCGACGACCTCATCCTCGATGAGCGCCGTCGTCAGGCCGAAGCGGTGGCCATTCCGGCCCCGGGTGCGGTGCCTGCCGAACCGGCCGAGTGATTTGCGCCGCCTTAAGGTGCGAAATGCGAAAAGGGGCCTCCGGGCCCCTTTTCTTTTGCCGTTTCCGGGGGTGCCCGCAGCTGATCGCGGGGGCAGGGCGGCCGCATCTGCACGGCGAGGGATAGTCGCTCGGCGTCAGCCTTCCCCGGCGGCCCCCCTTTTTTCGGGCACGCCGGATTGCCATACTGCCACTCGAGCGCCGGCCGGGGTGGCGTGCACCGAGGAGTATCCGCCATGAGCCAGATCGTCTGGGATGATGTCGACAGCTATATCGGCGACAAGCTGATCCCGCACGACCGCGTCATGGCGGGGGTGCTCAAGGCCAATCGGGCAGCGGGCCTGCCGCCCATCGACGTTTCGCCGGCGCAGGGAAAATTCCTCAACCTCATCGTCCGGATGATCAACGCCCGCATGGTGCTCGAGATCGGAACGCTCGGCGGCTATTCGACCATCTGGATGGCGCGCGGGCTCGGGCCGCACGGACGCCTTATCACCCTCGAGGCCGAGGTCCTCCATGCAACGGTTGCCCGCCAGAACATCGCCGATGCCGGTCTTTCGGCTGTGGTGGAGGTGCGGCAGGGGCGGGCCATCGACAGCCTCCCGAAGCTGCGGGCCGAGGGACTTTACCCCTTCGACCTCATCTTCATCGATGCCGACAAGGCGAGCAACGCCGCCTACATCGACTGGGGCCTGCGCCTCAGCCGGCCGGGCACCGTCATCATCCTCGACAACATGATCCGCGGCGGCGGCATCACCGATGGGCTGAGCGCGGACGCGAGCGTTCGTGGGGCGCGCGAGGCCTTCGACCTGCTCGGCAGCAGCACCCGCCTGTCGGCGACGGCGCTGCAGACCGTCGGCAGCAAGGGCTATGACGGGTTCGTCATGGCGATCGTCGAGAGCTGACCGGCTCCCAAGGCAGCCCGGTCCAGATCGGCAAAAGAAAAGGCCCGGGAGAAATCCCGGGCCCGACTTTGGAGCTCTTGGTGCGCCCGGCTGGGGCGGGGACCCCGGCGGGCGGCGACTACTCCGCCGCCTGGCGGGAAACGATGGTCACCCCATCCTTTTCCGTTTCGACGAGGCCCGTCCCGTTGCTCGTCATGTAGCGCTTGGCGGAATCGACCTCGGGCGGAATTTCCACCGCGACGCCCTCGGGCGTCACCGCACGGCGGCGACCGATACCGAAGACGCCGAGGATGCCGCCGCCGATCCAGGCCAGGAACCGGCCAACGCCCTTGATCTGGCTCCAGATCACCGTGGGGGCGGTGACCATCACCGGCACCATGATCAGCGTCAGCGCCGTCGAGACGAAGAGGCCCGAGACCAGCGCCGCCGACAGGTGCACGAACCATGCGCCGGCAAGGCCGTTGACGGTGATCTCGCGCCGGATGAAGTCGAACTCGACGTTGAGGGCCATCGGGATCACGCCGAGCGCGGTCACCGTCGCGGTGAGCAGCACCGGGCGGATACGCTGGCTGGCCGTGATCAGCATCGCCTTCACCGGCTCAACATGGTCATCGCGCCGGTAATGGTTATAGGTGTCGATCAGCACGATGCCGTTCTTCACCACGATGCCGGCGAGGGCGACGATGCCGAGGCCCGTGAAGATCGCGGAGAACGTCATGTTGAGGACGTGCAGGCCCAGCATGACGCCGGCGATCGACATCATCACGGTCGTGAGCGTCACCAGCACCTGGTAGAAGCTGTTGTATTCGATCAGCAGCACCAGGAAGATGATGAAGATCACCGCGGCGAACGCCTTGCCGAGGAAGGCAAAGGTGTCCGACATCTGCTCGGCCGCGCCGCCATAGACGATCTTGACGCCAGCCGGCCACTGCTGCGTCGCCTGCCACTTCTGCAACTCCTCGATCTTCTTGGCGACGTTGACGCCATTGGCCTTGGCGGTGTCGCTGATGTTGGCGGCAACGGCCATCGAGAAGTTGTCGTTGTAGCGGGCGATGCTCGCGACCTTCGGGATCGCCGTCCGCTTGATGAAGTTGCTGACCGGAATCAGCCCCTGCGCGGTTGCGATCTTGAGGTTGTCGAGCGCCGCAAAGCTGCGCTCCGGCTCGGGCAGGCGGGCGCGGATATCGAGCTCGTCGGTGGCGTCGTTCGGCCGGTAGGTGCCGAGCTTCACGCCCTGCGTGACCAACTGGACGTAGGGGCTGAGCTCGCGCACGCCGATGCCGTACTTGGCCGCCTCGACGCGGTCGATGCTGACCTGCCAGTCGATCCCGGGGGAGGGCCGGCCGTCTTCGACGTCGACGGCATCGCCGAGCTGGTTCTGGATGTAGTCGCGAAGCTTCGCAACCGTTGGGATGAGGTCCTCGTAGTTGGTCGCCTCGACGCGAAGGTTGATGTCCTTGCCCGCCGGCGGGCCGTTCTCCTGCGCCGCGACTTCGATGCCGATGCCCGGAATATCCTTGGTACGGTCCCGGATCTCCTGGAAGATCTTGTCCGCCGGCACGCGGTCGGTCCACGGCAGGAGCTGCAGCTGGAACTGCCCGATCGTGTTGGGCGGCGGGGTCGCGCCGAACGTGTTGCCGTTGCCCGCAAAGGTCATGATCGAGTCCTGGATGCCCTGCACCTGCAGGATCTGGTTCTCGACCTTGACGAGCAGGTCGCGCGTCTGCACCGGCGAGTAGTTGCCGATGGCGATCACGTTGACCGTGCCGAACTCAGGCTCGGACGGCGGGAACGCCACAAAGCCCGGCGGGTGCGCGAAGGCGAAGATCAGCCCCACGATGGTGAAGCCGGCCAAAAGGGTCGGGATCGGCCAATGCAGCAGGTGGGCGAGGAAGCGGACGTAATGACCCGTGAAGCCCCGGACCTTCTGGAGGTCGAACTTGTCCGGATACATCACGACGTCGGCGGCGTCCTTCTCCTTCTGGTCGATGTGCGTGCGGGCAATGATGCCGCCGATCACCGGCATGAAGATCAGCGCCGACATGAGCGAGGCGCACATCACCACGATGACGATGATGGGCAGGTAGCTCATGAACTTGCCGATGATGCCCGGCCAGAAGAGCAGGGGGATGAAGGCCCCGAGGGTGGTGAACGTTGCGGACACCACCGGCACGAACATCTTGCGCGCGGCCATGATGAAGGCCTCGCGCTTGGGGACGCCCTCGGCGATCTTTCGCTCGGCGTATTCCACCACCACGATCGGGTCGTCGACGAGCACGCCCACCGCGAGCACGAGGCCGAACATGATCATCATGTTGACCGTCATGCCGAGCAGTTGCACGACGAGGAAGGCGATCATGAAGGAGATCGGGATCGAGGTGCCGATCATCAGCGCCGGACGGATGCCGAGCGTTGCGACGCAAGTGATCATCACGAGCGCGACGGCGGTCAGCACGGCGGCTTCGAGCGACCGATAGAGGCTCTTGGTCGAGTCCGCCTGGTCGGTGAGGAAGCTGTGGTCGAGCCCCTGCGGCCAGTTCTTGGTGAACTCCTCGGTGGTCTTGCGGACCTCGTCGGAGACGTTGATGACGTTGGTGCCGAGCTTCTTGATGACGGCGAGGGTAATCGCCGGCTGCCCGTCCACATGCGCGTAGCTCGTCGCGTCGGCGAAGGTGCGCGTCACCGAACCCACGTCGCCGAACGTGACGACCGTGTTGCCGTCGGTCTTGATCGGCAGGTTGTAGACGTCGAGCGGATTGGTGATGACGCCCGGAACCTGGACGTTGAAGGCGCCGTGCCCGGTGTCGATCGTACCGCCCGGAACCACGATGTTGTTCTTGGCGAGCGCGTCGAGGAGCTGGCCGGCGGTCAGCCCGTAGGCATCGAGCTTGCTCGCGTCGACCGTCACCTGCATGATCTCGTCGCGCGTGCCCGAGATCGTGACGCTCTGCACGTCGGGAATGGCCTCGAGCGCGGTCTGCAAATCCTTGGCGTGCTGGACCAGCGTGCGCTCCGGCACGTCGCCATAGACCGCCACGTTGATCGAGGGGATGTTCGAGAGCGAAATCGGCGTGATGGTGGTTGCCGTCGCGTCCGACGGCAGCACGGCCGCGATGCCGTCGAGCTTCGCCCGGATGTCCTGCTCGGCCTTGGTCTTGTCGGCGTTCACGTCGAACTGGACCATCACCGCCGAGTAGCCCAGCGTCGAGGTCGAGTTGATGTGGTCGAGGTTGTCGAGGTCCTTGAGCCGGTCGACGATCGGCTTGGTGATCAGCCGGTCGACATCCTGCGGCGACACGCCCGTGTCGCTGGTCGCGACGTAGTAATAGGGCAGGTCGATGGCCGGGAAGCTTTCCTTCGGCAGGGTCTCGTATGCCGCAACGCCCGCGATGAGCAGGATGACCATGACGGTCATCACCACCCGCGGCATGCGCAGGATGCGTTCGATGAAGTCTCTCATGACTGCGCCCCTTCAGTGGCCGCGGTGGGTCCCACCGAGCTCTTGCCCAGGTCCTGGACAGCCTTGACCATGTCCCCGGATTTCACGAATTCCTGCCCCACGGTGATCACGTCCACCTTGAGCGGCAGCCCCGTCACATACATGCCCTCGCGGGCGTCCTTGACGATGGTCACCGGGTAGAAGACGACCTTGCCGTTATCGACCGCCCGCACGCCGAGCGTGCCATCATCGTTGAGCGTCAGGACAGATTGCGGCAGCAGCTGCGCCGGCGCGGTGCCGACATTGACGGTCGCCGTCGCGCTGAGGCCCGCCTGCACCTTGTTGTCCGGGTTGGGCAGTTCGATCTCCGCGGGGAAGGCCCGCGTCGCCGGATCGGAGACCGCCGAAACGTAGGTGACCTTGCCCTGGAGCGTGTCCCCGGTCACGGTCGTGACCGATGCCGGCAGCCCGATCTTGGCATAGGCGATGCGCGCCTCGGGGACGGCACCGGAGAAGATGATCGGGTTGAGCTCGACGATGGTGGCGCAGGTGCCGCCGGCGGCGAGCATCGACCCCTGATTGGCGATCGGATCCTGCACGATGCCATCGACCTTGGCGACGATCCTCGTGCGCGCGAGTTCCGTCTTGGCGTTGTCGAGGCCCGCCTGCGCCGCCGCCACATTGGCCTTGGCGGCGACGAGCGCCGTCTCGAGCGCGCGAGCCGAATTCTGGGTCGCCGCACCCTTGGCGATGAGCGTCTTGTTGGTGTCGTAGTCGGCCTGCGCCTTGTCGAGCCCGGCCTGGGCCTGCGCCAATGCGGCCTGCGCCTGGGCCACCGCGGCCTGGCGCGTCTCGGGATCGAGCGTGCACAGCAGGTCGCCCGCCTTGACCGCCTGGCCCTTGGTCACGTTGACGGTGGCCACGGTCCCCGCGGTTTCCGCCGCGGCGGTCACGGTCGCCTTGGCCTTGGTCTGGCCGCGGACCGCGACCTCGATCGGCATCGCGACCGCCGTATAGGTCTTGACCTCGACCGAACGCACGGGCGCGGCCGCGCCCTGCGTCTTGGCCTCTCGCTCGGCGATCGTCAGCTTCGGGTCGGGCTCATTGACCTGATCCTGCTCCGCCTTCGAGCCGGCCGCATGAGCCGCCTTCGGGTCGAACAGGGAAATCACCGGCTTTTCACCATTGCCGGGGCCGTGGCCGCCCTCGACCAGCGTGCCGGAACCCAGCCAGAGCGCGACCAGGACAACAATAACGAAGGCGGCGCCCCACGAAAACAATGCGCGCATGACAGAATCCCCTATTCGGCCGCATCGGTGGCGGCGGAATCCTGCCGCGCCATTGCGATGAGCTCGCCCATGTGGGCCTCGATGTAGTCTCGGGCCGCACTCATACAAGTGCGCCCATAGCTGATCACCCAGGCGTCTGCCGGGTGCGGATGCTGCTCGGCGAGGCGGGCCATTTCGGCCAGCGCCTCCTCTATGCTTGCGATACGCTCCCGCAGCCGGGTCTCGACGAGCGAGGCCGGCAGCTCCGAGGCGAAGCGCGCGAACAGCAGGAATTCGCTGCGGAACTCGTCGTCGCCCAGCTTGTCGAACAGGGACGCGATGAATTCCCGTCGCCCGGCCTCGGTGATCTTGTAGATCTTCTTGGCCGGCTTGCCGTCCTGCTGCTCGACGTGGCTCGAGACCAAATTCTCGGCCTCGAGCTTGGCCAGCGCCGGGTAGATCGACCCGAAGCTCGCGTCGATGAAGTACGAATAATCGCCCTCGACCGAGAGCTTCCGGATTTCATATCCGGTCGCTTCGCCCTCGTAGAGAATAGCGAGGCAGATGGTCCTGACGTTCATGGCGTGCTTCTGACGAGCATATATCGATCCAGCATATGCCGGCCCTATATAGGTACGCCGCTCGCATTGCAACACGGTAAGGTTGGTAAGAATCTGCGCCCGCAGAGCATCTGCCATGCAAAAGGCGAATGGCCGAAAGGCTGCCGCCGGGCGTCAGCGGGCGGGCAAATATCGGGCGCCGGCTGAACGGCGGATGAACGCTGGGTCAGGCGAGAAGGCGGCGCATTTCCGCCGCGGCTGCCTCCGCCAGGTCCCGGCTCGCCGCGGCGACGAAGAACGGGTTTCGGAAGTCGTGCTCCGACCGCCCATAGCTGAGCGGCGTCCCCTCGATGGTCAGCACCGACCCTCCCGCCGCCTCGAGCACCGCCTGGCCGGCCGCCGTGTCCCACTCCATGGTGGGGGTGAAGCGGGGGTAGAGTTGCGCGTCGCCGCGGGCCAAGAGGCAGAATTTGAGCGACGAGCCGACGGACACGTCTTCCGTGACGCTGAAGGTGCGGCAGAGATCCGCGAGCGCCGCGTGCCCGTGCGAACGGCTCGCGACGATGCGCATCGGGCCGCCGGGATCGACCCGCACCGCGTGCGTGTCACTGACCGCGCCGTCGCGCCAAACGCCCGCGAAGGCGCCCTCCGGCGTGCCCCAGAAGGTGAGGCCGGTCGCCGGGGCGAGGACCACCCCGTGCGTCGCCCGGCCGGCCTCGACCAGGGCGATGTTCACCGTGAACTCGCCGTTGCGCTTCAGGAATTCCTTCGTCCCGTCCAGCGGATCGACGACGAAGAAGCGCCCGTCGAGGCGGGGTATGTTTCCCGCCGCGGCGCTTTCCTCGGCGAGGACCGGTATGCCGGTATCGGCCAGGGCCCCAAGGATCATGGCCTCGGCCGCGCTGTCCGCCTCGGTGACCGGCGAGCCGTCCGCCTTGTGGCTTGCGGTCACCGGTCGCCCGTAGACGTCGAGGATGACCCCGGCCGCCGTCATCGCGGCATCCAGCATCAGGGCGGAGAGGGATGAGGCGTCCACGGACGGGGAGGCTGAGGACATGCAGCGTTCCGGGTTGCGAGAAGGCGCGGTTTAGGTCCGCCGCCAGCCCGGCGCAACCCTTTTGCCGGTCGGGTCAGTGCCAATAGGGCTCGCCGGCGAAGCGGTGGCCCTTGAGCCAGTCCTCGTCGAGCGTCACCCCGAGCCCTGGTGCCGTGGAGATCTTCATTCGTCCGTCGGCGATTTCGAGGGGGTTCACCGCCGCCCAGCGATTGGCCGTCGCCCGGCGCGTGCACTCGATGCGCGGGCAGTTGAAGATCGCCGCGGCCAGCTGCTGGCTCGCCATGTTGAGCAAGAGCCCCGAGACGTTGTGCAGCGTGATCGGGGTCCTGTAGAGCGCCGCGAGGTCGGCGATCATCTTGGTGCCGGTGATGCCGCCGGAGTTGACGATGTCCGGCTGGAGGCAATCCACCGCCTGCGTCGTGAGGAAGGGCAGGGCGCCCTCGGCGAACTCGATGTTCTCGCCGGTGAGGATCGGCAGTCGCGTCGTGCGGCGCAACGCCAGCCAGTTCTCGGAAAAGCCCGGCTGCAGCGGATCCTCATAGTAGAGCGGCTTGATCGCTTCTACCGCCTCGGCCACCGCGATTGCGCTCGGCGTGTCGAGCTCATTGTGGCAATGGACGATGATGTCGATGTCCTCGCCGAGGTTTTCGCGCGCCAGTTCGTATGAGCGGCGGACCTTGCGGACATCCCCCGGCGAGAGGCTCGGCACGTATTGCTGCATGTGGAGGCCGAGGCAGGAATGGATGTCGACCTTGAACGCCTTGAAGCCGTGCGGGTCGCTCTTGAGCTCGGCCGCGCGATCGCGCCACGCGACGGGGTCCGTGAAATCGCCCTGCGGACAGTGTGAGTAAAGCAGGATGTCGTCGCGAAACGGGCCGCCGAGCAGGGTTGCGACGGAGGCGCCGAGCAGCTTTCCGGCAAGGTCCCAAAGCGCCATGTCGATGCCCGAGGCGACCTGCATCTCCCGGCGCCGCTGCGGGAAAACATGAAACATGTTGTGGTGATGGACACGGATGGCGAGCGGGTCCTTGCCGATGAGCTTCAGGTGCGGCAGCCGGCCGCCCCCCTTGGCATGGGTCTCGATCAGGGCGCGAACCAGGTTGCCGTCATTGTCACCGCACTCGCCGTAGCCGGAGATGCCGGCATCGGTATCGACCCTGATCAGGCAGAAGCCGTCCTCGAGCCGCATCGCGGCAATGTCGGTGATCTTTACCTGGCCCCGAACCGGGGCGGCGGCGGTTTCGAGCGTCATTTGCCGAGACTCTCCTGCATCTGAGTGGGTGAGGCCGCGACGACCCGCGGCTTGCGCAGGGAATCGCCGACATCGGCGGCGAGCCCCAGGGTGTCGAGAACGGCGAGGAAGGCAATCGCCGCGATGATGACGAAGGCGAGGTGAAACTGCATCAGCGAGAGCACGCCGTCGGTGGAAGGAAAGACCAGCGTCGCGATCCGGAGCGCCAGCGCCGCAACGGCGATGCCGAGCGCAAATCCGATCGGCGCCACCACGTTGAGGAGAGTGTTGGCGCCGCTCATCCGATCCTGCGGCACATCGGCGAAGGCAACCGTCGAGATGGTCGTGAACTGCATCGAGCGGGTCAGCCCGGAGACGAAGAGCAGGGCGACGATCAGCGGCACGGGCGTCTCGGGAGAAATGAAGGCGCAGGCGAGCAGCACCGCCCCGTTGAGGAGACCATTGACCACCAGCACGCGCCGGAAGCCGAAGCGGTGGAGGATGGGGGTGGTCACGGCCTTCATCGCGAGGTTGCCGGCGAAGACCGAGAGGACGAGGAGCCCCGAAACGAAGGGGTCGAGCCCAAAACCGATCTGGAACAGAAGCGGGAGCAGGAAGGGGACCGCCCCGATCGCCGCGCGAAACAGCGTTCCGCCCCAGACCGTCACGGCAAAGCTCTTGTAGCGCAGCGCGTAAAGGTCGACCACCGGATGGGCGCTGCGGCGTTCGGCGCGAACCGCGAGGCTGCCGAAGGCGAGGCCGCAAAAGAGCAGGAACGCGATCACGTGCCAGGGCGGCGCATTCTCGCTCAAGAGCTGGATGCCGAGCATCAGCGTGAATCCGCAGCCGCCCGTGAGCACGAAGCCGGGCCAGTCGAACGGCCTCGGCTCCGGCTCGCTGTCAGGGACGAGGCGGAGGGCGAAGTAGAGCGCGACCGCCCCCAGCGGCACGTTGAGGTAAAAGATCCAGTGCCAGGAGAAATAGGTCGTGATGAAGCCGCCGAGCGGCGGACCGAGGACCGGGGCCGCGAGCCCGGGCCAGACGATGAGCCCGATGGCGCTGATGATCTCTTCCTTGCGCGCCGCCTTGAGGACGACCAGCCGTCCGACCGGCACCATCATGGCGCCGCCGACCCCCTGCAGCACGCGGGCGATGACGAAGAACACGAGGTTGGAGCTGAGGCCGCAGGCGACCGACGCCAGCGTGAAGATCAGGATGGCGCTCGCGAAGATGGTCCGCGCGCCGAAACGGTCGGCGAGCCAGCCGCTCGCCGGAATGAGCACCGCGAGGGTGAGGATATAGGCCGATACGCCGATCGAGAGATCGACCGGGTGCGCCCCGAACGAGGCGGCCATCTGCGGCAGCGCGGTGACGATGACCGTGCCGTCGAGGTTTTCCATGAAGAAGGCCCCGGCGACGAGCAGGGAAATCGCGGTGGCGCGGGAGAGGGACATTGGTGGGCGGCAGCAGGAAAGGTAATACCAATCTGGCACGACCCGCTGAAAGAGGACAAGCGGGCGCTGATGGGTTCGGCGCTCCGTCGTCTATTCGATCCCGGCCAGCGCCAGCAGTTTCTTCATCCGGCTTGCGGCGAGTTCGGGGTCGCGCAGCACCCGGGCCGCGTCGGCGAGCCGGAGCAATTCGCCGAGGTGCACCAGTGAGCGGGCGCTTTGCTGTCCACCCAGCATGAAAAAGTGGTCCTGGAAGCCATTGAGCCAGGCGAGGAACACGACCCCGGTCTTGTAGTAGCGGGTGGGCGCCTTGAAGATATGGCGCGAGAGCGCCACGGTCGGGGCGAGAAGCGCATCGTAGGCCGCCCGGTCGCCGGCCGCGAGCGAAACCAGCGCCGCCGAGGCGGCGGGCGCGATAGCGTCGAAAATGCCGAGCAGCGCGTCCGAGTAGCCGCGATCATCGCCGGCAATCAGCTCGGCGTAGTTGAAGTCGTCCCCCGTGTACATGCGCACGCCCGGCGCAAGGCGCCGGCGCATGGCGATCTCCTTGTCCTTGTCGAGCAGCGAGATCTTGACGCCATCCACCCGGGCGGCATGGCTGTTGATCACGTCGAGCGCGGTCTCCATGGCCAAAAGGTGGTCCGCGGCGCCCCAGTAGCCCGCGAGGGCGGGATCGAACATCTCGCCGAGCCAATGGATGATCACGGGTTCGCGCACCTGGCTGAGGATGCGGTCGTAGACGCGGGCATAGTCATCGGGTGACCGCGCCGCCTTGGCGAGTGCGCGGGAGGCCATGAGGATGATCCGGCCGCCCTCGCCTTCGACGAACCCGGCCTGCTCCTCGTAGGCGCGGATCACGTCGTCGACGGTGACCCCTGGACCGGGTGGGAGATGGTCCGTCCCGGCACCATGGGCAACGACCGCGCCAGTGCGCCGGCGCGCCGCGGCCTGGGAGCGGCGGATCAGCTCCTGCGCGCCCGTCCAGTCGAGGCCCATTCCGCGCTGCGCGGTGTCCATCGCCTCCGCAAC
>DASZTU010000280.1:0-3738 GCA_035547975.1 Devosiaceae bacterium
CACCGGCAGGTAGGAAACCAGGACGTCGGTGCCGCTCTCGCGCAGGATCTCAGCGACGTCGGCAACCGGCGCCGCCGATTCCTCGACCAGCCCCACCAGGTACTTGCCGAGCCCGTCGAGCGTCGGCCCGCGCGACACCACAACCCCGGTCGGCGACACATCGGCAAAGCGGTGCGTGTTGTTGGGCGCCGCGTAAATCGCCTCGCCCACGTCGCGTCCCACCTTTTCGGCATTGATGTCGAAGGCCGAGACGATCTCGACGTCGCCCACCCGGTAGCCCCCGAGATCGGCGTGCATCAGCCCCGCGATCGGCTCATTGCCCGACGCGTCCCGGTAATACGTCAATCCCTGCACCAGGGACGAAGCACAATTGCCCACCCCAACAATGCCGACTCGTACTTTCTTTGCAGCCACTACCCGTTCCTTCGCCTGCTCCACGCACCGCGCGACATGACACCGGCCATGCCGTACGCGAGAGTGCTGCCGGCAGGCAACCGTGACGGCAGGGCCGCCAACGTCCAAACCCGCTTGTTGCCGATTTGCCTATCCCCCATGACCTCTTAGGCTAGCCTCCCGCCCGCGTGATGTCGACTGGCAAAGCGGCCAAAGCCCCGCCCCGGCCACAGGAATGCCCGGTTTGTTGCAGCCCCGCCGCCCTCCTGGCGGCGGCATTGCCCATGTCCTTTCCCAAACGCACAAAAACCCTTTCGTCCAGTCGGACCGGCCTTGCTTTTTCGGCTTGGTCGCGCTTTTGAAGCACGGCTGCGAGGTTGGCGCCTGCCGCAGCGCCGTTTCGGCCTCGGGCAGAGAGGTTCCGCGCCGTTGGGGAACGTCTTCAACAGACAGTACGAGGCGGTGATGACCGCGGCGGCCGATGCGCTCGCCCGCACGGGCATCCGCCCCAATACGATCACCGCGCTTTCCCTCCTGCCCTGCCTCCTCGCCGGCATTTGCGCCGCGCTCGGCTGGTTCATCGCCGCGGCGCTGCTCCTGCTCTTCGGGGGCGTCTTCGACCTCCTCGACGGTGCCCTGGCCCGCCGCACCGGGCAAACCTCGACGTTCGGGGCGCTCCTCGACTCGACCATCGACCGGCTCAGCGACGCGGCGGTCCCGAGCGGCCTCGCGCTCTTTTACGCGCCCTTCGGCCTCCCGGCGCTCGCCCCGATACTCCTCATCAGCGCGGGCTTCACCGTTTCCTATGTCCGGGCGCGGGCGGAAGGTCTCTCCCTCGAGTTGCCGAGGCTCTGGATGCGCCGCGAGGACCGCCTGATCGCGATGGTCGTCGCGCTCCTGCTCGAGGCGGTCCCCATCGCCGGCATCGGCGCCCCGCACCCGGTGACGCTGCTCATCGTGGCGTTACTGATGGTCCTCAGCTTTGCCGCGGCCGTGGCCGCGCTCGCCGCGGCCGCCCGGCTGACCAGGGGCTAGCGCTCAGCGAGAGTCCGGGCGAAAGCGGTCGCCGCGGCAAAACGCTGGCGCAGGCGCTCAATCCGTGCCGCCCGCTCGGGGCGCGGGCTGGCCACGACGGCGAAGCTCCCGGTCGCCGGCGGCATTCGCAGGGCACGCTGGGCGATGCGCAGCGCGCCGAATGCGGTCGCGATGGTTGGATCGGGTGGCGCGAGAATCTCGTGACCCAGAACGTCCGCGATGATCTGCGGCCAGATCGTGCTCAGTGCGCCACCGCCCACGAGGCTGACCTTGCGCCCGGCCCCGCCCATGGCACGGAGATTGTTGTCGATGGCGAAGGCGACACCCTCGAGCGTCGCGTAGTAGATCTCGGCAGGGCCGTGGCCGCTGTCGAGCCCGAGGAAGCCACCTCGCAGGTCGAGGTCGAGGAAGGGCGAGCGCTCGCCCCCGAGATAGGGCAGGAAGATCGCGTCGCCCGGCGACCGATCGGCTTGTTGCGCCAACGACTCCGCCCGGCCGAGGTCGACCCCGAGGAGGCGCTGCGTCCAGGCCGCGGCCGCACCGGCCGAGAGGATGGGCGCAATCTCGATGATGCCCTCCCCGATCGGGTGCGGCAGGCGGTAGAAGCCGCGCGGCTCGCCGAGGCTGGCGGCGCTCGCGACCCGCGCGACCCAGCCCGTCGTGCCGAGATAGACGCTCACATCGGCCGCGTGATCGGCGCCGCCACCCATGGTGGTCGCCCCGCCGTCGCCGCAGCCGTTGATCACCGGGAGCCCCGGCGAAAGCCCCAGTTCCTCGGCCGGCCCCGGCAACAGCTGCCCAACGATGTCGGTCGCCGGCCGGATGTGCGGCAGCCGGCGCCGCTCGAGACCGAAGGCCGAGCGCAGGGGCGTCGACCAGTCGCGCGCTGCAATGTCCATGAGGCCGGTCGTGACGGCGCAGGTCGGGTCGGTCACGGCCTCGCCGGTGAGCTTGAGTGCGAGAAAATCCTTGGAGCCGGGCAGGAAGCACGCCGCCCGCTCGTAGCGCTCCGGCTCGTGCCGGTGCAGCCAGGCGAGCTTGAAGGCGCTCATCAGCGGCTCGGGCGCATTGCCACACACATGCGTCGCCCGCGCCGCCGTCAGCGCCTCCTCGGTTTCCGCCAGGAACGGGGTGCCGCAGGGGTTCGAATAGAGAAGCGCGTCCCCGATCGGGTCGCCGCGCTCCGAAATGGGGATCAGGTTCTCCATCGTCCCGGTGAGCGAGATCGCCCCGACATCCGTGCGCTGCAATTGCCGCGCCGCAATGACGGCGGCGCCCCACCAGTCCCAGGGCGACTGGCGATGGCTGACGGCCGGCCGGGCATAGGGTGTTTCGGCACGCGAGACCACCGCCCCGGTCGGCTCGAACACCACTGCCTTGAGGCTCGAACTGCCGACGTCGAAGACGAGAATATGGCTCCCTGCCCCGCTCATGGCGTCCTTCCGAGCCGCCTCACCAGCACGGCGACGATGATGATAGCGCCGGTCAGCATCTTCTGCACGAAGGGATCGACGCCGAGGATGGTCATGCCGTTGGCGAGGACGCCGGTGATCGCGACGCCGAGCAGCGTCCCCAAGATGCTGGGCGTGCCGGTGAGCGAGGCGGTCGTGCCGATGAATACCGCGGCATAGGCCGGCAGCAGCAGCGGTTCGCCCATTTGCGGCTGGACGGAGCCGAGGCGCGCGGCGAGCAGCAGCCCCGCGAGCGCGGCGAGGCCCCCGGCAAGCGCAAAGGTCAGGATCACGTCGCGGCGCACCGGCAGCCCGGCGAGGCGCGCCGCCAGCGGATTGCCCCCGATGGCGCGCAATCGCCGCCCGAATTCCGTCTGGCTGAGGACAAACCCGGCGGCCCCGAGGACCGCCACGATCCAGAACGCGAGTACCGGCAGCCCGAGCACGCTGCCGCGGCCGAGGGCGGTGAAGCCTGCCGGCACGTTCTGGAACAGGCTCCCGCCCCCGGAAAGCCCGAACGCCGCGCCGGAAAGGATGGTGCCGAGCGCCAGCGTCGCGACAAAGGACGGGACGCCATAGATGGCGATGAGCGCGCCGTTGGCGGCGCCGCCGAGCAGCCCCGCCGCGAGCGCCGCGGGCACCGCGAGCCACGGGGGGTAGCCCACCCCGAACATCACGAAGCAGATGACCGCGCCGAGCGAAGCCGCAAACCCCACCGAAAGATCGAATTCGCCGATCGTCATCACGAGCGTTGCGGCGGCGGCGACGATCGAGAGGGTTGCCAACTGCTGCAGCAGATTGAAGACATTGGCCTGCGACGCAAACGCCGCGGGCGCCGCGATCGAGAAACCGACGCACA
>DASZTU010000281.1:0-11610 GCA_035547975.1 Devosiaceae bacterium
CCGGCGATCGGCGCCATCGGCTCGCTGCGGGCGCAGAACCGCGACGACGTCAAGGTCTATGGCGTCAACGGCAACGCGCAGGCGCTCGAGAACATCAAGAACGGCTTCATGACCGCGACCGCCTGGCAGGACAGCTACACCGAGGGATACAACATGGTGAAGCTCCTGCCCGAGATCGTGAAGGCCGGCGCCGACTGGCAGCCCAAGGCCGTCGAGGTGCCGGCGGTGCTCGTCACCAAGGACAACATCGACAAGTTCATCGCTGACCATCCCGACGCGATCAAGTAAGCTCGCCTGAGGATAAGCGTCGAACCACGGCAAGGCCCGCATGGACGACTTGGCTCCGGGAACGGGGACGCTCACCGCGCCCCCTTTCGTTTCCGTGCACGACATTTCGAAGAGCTACGGCGGGGCGCAGGCCCTCAAGGGCGTCTCGCTGTCGATCCGGCCGGGCGAGGTGCATGGCCTCGTGGGCGCCAATGGCGCGGGGAAGTCGACCCTCATCCGGGTGCTGGCGGGGCTCACCCAGCCGGATGGCGGGGTGATCGAGATCGACGGCCGGCGGGTCGCGATCGAGACGCCCCACCGTGCCGGTGAATTCGGCATGAGCTTCATCCACCAGGAGCTCGCCTTCGTCCCCGGCATGACGGTGCTGCAGAACATCATGCTCGGCCTGCCCAAGCGGCACCGGCTCGGCATCGTCGACTGGCCCGCCATCGCCCGCGACATCGCCCCGATCGCCGCCCGCGTCGGCGTAACGGCGCCCCTCGGCGCGAGCGTCAAGGGGCTCTCGACCGCCGAGAACTGGCTGATCAACATCACCCGTGCGCTGGTGCGCAAGTCGCGGCTCATCGTCATGGACGAGCCGACCGCGGCGCTCTCGGCCGAGGAGAGCGGCAAGCTTTTCGCCATCATCCGCGACCTCTCGGCTTCGGGCGTCGCGGTCCTCTATGTCTCGCACCGGCTCGACGAAATTCTCGACCTCTGCCGGCGCGTCACCGTCTTCCGCGACGGCCGCTCGGTGGCCGAGCTTTCGGGCGATGAGCTCACCCGCCCGGCGCTCGTCTCGGCGATCGTCGGCGGCGCGGTCGATATCTTCCACAAGGTCGGCGATGCCGTAACGAGCGGCGACGTGGTGCTCTCCGTCCGCAATCTCGCCCGCGCCCCGAAAGTCAGGGGGGTGAGCTTCGACCTCCACCGCGGCGAGGTGCTCGGCATTGGCGGGCTGGTGGGGGCGGGCCGCAGCGAGCTGGCGCGCCTCATCTTCGGCGCCGATCGGCCGGATTCGGGCACCATGACGCTCGAGGGCCGGCCGTTTGCGCCGAAGAGCCCGGCCGCATCGGTGCGCGCCGGGCTCGGTTTCGTGCCCGAGGAGCGGCGCACCGAGGGCTTGATCCTCACCAAGAGCATCGCCTTCAACCTCAGCCTCGCCAACCTCCGTTCGATCGTGACGAGCCCGGTCCTGCCGCTGATCTCCTCGCGCAAGCGCGAAAGCCTCGCCCAGCGGACGATCCGCGATCTTGCAATCAAGGCGACCGGCAGCGACCAGCCGGTCGGGCGCCTCTCGGGCGGCAACCAGCAGAAGGTCGTGATCGGCCGCTGGCTGCAGTCGGCGCCGAAAGTGCTGATCCTCGACGAGCCGACACGCGGTGTCGACGTCGGGGCGCGTGCCGAGATCCACCGCCTGATCCGTGAGCTCGCGGCCCAGGGCCTCGCCGTGCTCGTCATTTCCTCCGAGCCGGACGAGCTGCCCGATCTCTGCGACCGCGTGCTCGTCATGGCCGAGGGGCGCATGGTGCGCGAGCTCACCGGCGAGGCCGTGACCCGCCACGACATCATCGCGGCGAGCTACGCCGCGGCGCAGGACCACCAGAGGATTTCCGCATGAGCGACCTTTCCATGTCGACCCGAAAGCTGTCGCCCGGCGCCAGGGCCGGCCTCGGGATCTTTGCGCGCTACGCCACGATCATCGGGCTCGTCGCCATGATCGCGGTGTTCTCGATCCTCTCGCCGCGCGCTTTCCCCACCTTCAACAACTTCATCAACGTCCTCAACCAGGCCTCGCTCGCCATGATCATCGCCGGCGGGCTGACGCTTGCGGTCCAGGTCGGGGAGCTCGACCTCTCGATCGGCTATGCGGCGAGCCTGCATGGCGTCCTGGTCACCGGGCTGATCGTCCAGAACCAGCTGCCCATTCCCGTCGCGATCCTGATCGTCCTCGCGCTCGGGGCGCTGATCGGCATCGTCAACGGCCTCATCGTCACCAAGCTCAAGGTCAACTCGGTCATCGCGACGCTGGGCGTCGGCACCATCCTCGTCGGCCTTTCCTTCGCCTATTCCGCCGGCGTGCCGATCGTCGCGGGCGTCCCCGAGGCATTCCTCCAGCTCTCCCTCGGCCGCTGGGTGTTCGGCATTCCCAACCCGATCATCGTCATGGCCCTCGTGCTCGGGGGCCTCTGGGTCTTGGTCGAGCGCACCGCGATCGGCCAGGAGATCCAGGCCGTGGGCGGCAATCCCGCCGCCGCCCGGCTCGCCGGCATCAGCGTTGACCGCATCAAGATCCTGGGCTTCGTCATCTCGGGCATGTGCGCCGCCCTGACCGGCACGCTGCTGGCCTCGCGCCTCGGCTCGGGCACGGCGAGCGCCGCCGACTCCTACCTGCTGACCGCCTTTGCCGCCGTCTTTCTCGGCTCGGCGACGCTGCGCGACGGCGAATTCCACGTGCTCGGCACCTTCGTCGGCACGCTCATCATCGTCTTCGGCTTCAACGGCCTCAACATCTTCGGCGCCCCGACGTTTTCCCAATACGTCTTCCAGGGCGCCATACTGATCGTCGCGGTGGGGCTCTCGAGCCTCGGCCGCATGCTCGCGGAAAGCTGAGCGCCACCGGCGCCGGACAGGAACAGGGAGGCGGCACATGGCCGAAGAGATTTGGGACGTCTACGTGCTGGAATACGCGCGGTCCAAGGACCAGCCCTGGGTCGACCTCATCTCCGGCATGTACAACGATGGCGTCGTGGACCTGCCGTTTTCCTTCATCCTGGCGCGGCAGGGCGAGCGCCGCGTGCTCATCGACTGCGGCTTCATGCAGGACGAGCATTCCTCGGGCTTCTCGCGCAAGTTCGGCATCCCGACCTGGATCTCGCCGGTGCGGCTTCTCGGCGAAATGGGGGTTGCGGCCGATTCCGTCACCGACCTCATCGTCACCCACGCGCATTTCGACCACATGGGCTCGATCGCCCAGTTCCCCAACGCCCATGTCTACATCCAGAAGAGCGAGCTCCTCTCCTGGTATGAGGCGATTGCGCTCCCCAGGCGCTACAGCCACCTCACCGCCATCATCGATCCCGACAACTTGAGGACGGCGCTCGAGGCCTCCATCCAGCATCGCGTGACGCTGATCGACGGCGACAAGGACAATGTGCTGCCCGGTCTCCACGTGCGGCTCGGCAGCGGGCACACGCTCGGCCAGCAGTTCGTGCTGGTGGAGACGGCGGCCGGCCGGCGCGTCATCTCGGGGGATTGCGTCTATTCCCGCCACCAGCTCACCGGGCGCAACAATGACGGCGTCTACGTGCCGCTCAACAACGCCGTGGGCAGCGTCTGGGAGCAGATCAAGACCATCGACAAGATGAACGACGAGCTTGGCGGCGATCTCTCGCGGCTGATCGTGCTCCACGACGTCGAGCGCTGGAAGGGGCTGCCGGTGGTGAAGGAAGTGGAGGGCTTCCGGATCGTCCGGGTCGCATAGTCGGAGAGGGCGAGGCCCGGAAGGGCGGCCCCCGCGAGTTATGGGTTTCCGCTAGCCGCCGGTTCCCGGCTCCGTCGCGCTCCCCTCGGCACCGGCGACGAATTCGACGCCGATCTCCTCGGCCGAACGCCAGATCACCCGGCAGGGCCGATCCGGCGCGCCGCCGACCCGCAGGATGAACTCTGCGGGCACCCCCACCACATCGCCGAGTTTCAGCCGTGCGCCCGTTTCCGAGAGGTCGCGGACGAGGCAGTCGATTACCGAATAGCCTTTGTGAAAGACGATCTTGCCGCCCTTGAGAACGCGCCGCCGTGGCCGCGCGCGTTGCTGATCCGCCATAACCTATTCAATCCGAAGCTGGCCCGTGAGGGACGACCCGACGCCTTGCCCGAGCGCCGGCCGGATTACAAGTTACAATCCCTTGGGCCAGGCGCCGATGGGACGCTTTGCCCCGTAACGTGGCCGCCCCTGCTGGCCTTGGTCTACCCGCCGAAGGGCGGCAGGGTGAGACCCTTGACGCCGAGGCCGGTCACGGCGAAGAGCCCGCCGGGATTGCGCTGGCCGGCGAAATGCTCGGCCGGCCGGTTGAGCACCGCCGTCGTCACGTAAAGGATGTCGAGGTCGGGTCCACCGAATTCGCAGCAGGTCGGCAGGTCCGTCGGCAGCGTCACGGTCTGCATCAGCTTGCCGTCCGGATCGTAGCGGCAGACTTTGCTGGTGACCGGGACCGTCGCCCAGTAGCAGCCATCGGCGTCGACCGTCGAGCCGTCCACGATGCCGCCCGTGTCGGCGACGTCGGTGAAAACCCGCTCGTTTTCGATGTCGCCGGTCGCCGGGTCGAAATCGTAGGCCCGCACGATCGTGGTGTGGCTGTCGGAAAAGTACATCGTTCGGCTGTCCGGGCTCCAGGCGAGCCCGTTGCAGCAGCCGATATTGCCGATCATCCGGTGGACGGAGAGGTCGGTGTCGAGCCGCCACAGGCTCCCGGCGAACTGCACGGGTTGGCCCGGCGCCTCGAACATCGAGCCCGACCAGAAGCGGCCCTGCCGGTCGGTCTTGCCATCGTTGAAGCGGGTGATGGCGATGTCTGCCTCGGGGTCGACGATGGGATCGAACCGCCCGGTCGCGGGATCGAAGAAGTAGAAGCCGCTGACCATGGTGACGACGAGCCCGCCTTTGGCCCTGAGGCCGATGCAGCCGAGGAACTCGGGCGCCGCCCAGCTGTCGTCGCGCCCGCTCGCCGGATCGTAGCGGTGGATGAGCTTGCCCCAGATGTCGATCCACCACAGGACCTGCGCCTCAGGGTCCCAGATCGTGCCTTCGCCCAGCACGGCTTTCGCGTCGACGACGCAGGTGATTTCCTCAGCCATCACTCCCCTCCGACAGACTTTTCAATCGCGGCGGCGCCGGAGCAGCAGGCCGCCCAGGCCACCGAATGTCTCGCTGCCGACCGCAACGGTCAGCAGGATGACGATCCCGTAGACGATCAGCAGCGCCCCGCTCGAAAGCCTCAGCGCCGGCAGCAGGCCGCCGAGGATCGTCAGGACCAGGGCGCCGGCAATCGTGCCGATATAATGTCCGCTACCGCCCAGGATCGAGGCGCCGCCGATCGCGACCGCCGCGATCGAGGTAAAAAGGTAAGGATCGCCCATGCCGAGATAGGCCTGGCCCGAATAGCCGGTGAGGAGCATGCCGCCGAAGGCGGCGGCCGCCCCCGAAATCGTATAGGTGAGGAGCATGGTGCGCAGCGTCGGCACACCCGAGAATTCGGCGACGGTGCGGCTCGTGCCGAGCGCGTAGAGATAGCGCCCGAAGGCGGCCTTGGAGAGCAGCACCCAGGCGGCGACGGCGAGCGCCGCCCAGATCAGCGCGATGACCGGGACCGGCCCGAGCCTTCCGACGGCGAGGAACTGGATCAGGGGCGGGGCCGAAGGCGTCGGCGCGCCGCCGGTATAGACGAGGATCAGCCCCTGCAGGATGACGTTGGTTGCGAGCGTCATGATGATCGGCGGCACGCCGAACATGGCGACCCCGACCCCGTTGATGACGCCGATGCCGGCGCCCGCCGCGACCATCAGCGGCATGATCCAGAGCAGCGGCCCGTTCTGTCCGTTGGCGAGCAGCGTCATCAGGATCGCGGCGCAGTTGAGCACCCAGGGCAGCGACAGGTCGATGCCGCCGCCGATGATCACGAAGGTCTGCCCCAGCGCCACGATGCCGACGAAGGCCGCGAGCACGAGGACGCTCCGCAGATTGGATTCGGCGAGGAACCCTGGCGAGAACAGCGAGGTGACGAGGAGCAGCACGAGCATCGCCGCATAGGCGAGGACGATCAGCCGGTTGCGGGCCCAGAACGCGCTCATTGCTCTTGGGCCCGTGCTGCTTTTTCGGCGAAGGCGCTCGCCAGCACCGCGACGAGCAGGATCACCCCCTGCGCCACCGGTTGCCAGTAGCTCGAGATGTGGAGCACGAAGACGAGGTTGCCGATGATCGTCAGGATGAAGGCGCCGACCGCCGTGCCGGCGAGGCTGCCGCGGCCGCCGAAAAGGCTCACGCCCCCGATCACCGCCGCCGCAACCGAGGGGAGGATGTAGTCCTTGCCGATGGTCGGCGAGCCGGCGCCGGTCTGCGTCGTGAGGTAGAGCGCGGCCGCCGCGGCGAAGAGCCCCGAGAGGCCATAGGTGATGAGGTTGATGCGCGTCAGCGACACGCCCGAGAGGAACGCCGAGCGCTCGTTGGAGCCCGTCGCCTTGATCGCGACGCCGAGGCGCGTCGCCCGGAACCAGTACCAGAAGACGAGGAGCGCGATGAGCAGCCAGACGGGGCTGGCGAGGCCGAGCCAGTAGGCCCCCCCGAGCCCCTGCCACCAGGCCGGCACCTGCCCGCCGTCGGTCGGCAGCACGATGAGCGAGGCGCCCGAGAGGATCGACCAGGTAGCGAGGGTGATGAGGAAGGGCTGGAGCTTCAGCACCGAGATGAGGAGGCCGTTGACCGCCCCGACCCCGAACCCGATGGCGAGCACGATCAGCGACCAGAGGATCACCGAGCCGGCATCGTCGCCGAAATGCGTTGCGGCGATCACCGTGCCGAAACTCACGACGCCGCCGATCGAGAGGTCGATGCCGCCGCGGATGAGGATGATCGTCTGTCCGGTCGCGGCGAGGAGAAGCGTGAGCGTTGCGGCGGTATCGAGGTTGAGCTCGTCGAGCGTGAACACGTCGCGCTGCAGCGTGCCGTAGATGCCGACGATCACGGCGAGCATCACGCAGGCGACGAGGAAGGGCGCGCGGTCGAGGAGGAACGCCCGTATATCGGGGCCCCCGCCGTTCGGGCTCCGGGGCGCATCGATCTCCGGCTGCGCGGCAAGGGATGTCATCGTTGGCTCCCGACCGCTCATGCCGCCTGGCTTTCGAACACCGCCGCGCGAAGGATTCCTTCCTCGGAATTGGCCTCTCCCTCGAGCGTGGCGGCAATCTCGCCGTTGCGCATCACCAGCACGCGGTCGGCCACGTGGACGAGTTCCGGCAGGTCACTCGAATAGAAGAGGATGGCATAGCCCTCCCGGGCGAGGTCGCGCATGAGCTGAAAGATTTCCCCCTTGGTGCCCACGTCGACGCCGCGCGTCGGGTCGTAGAGCAGCAGGATCCGTGCCTGGGTGAGCAGCATCTTGCCGAAGATCACCTTCTGCTGGTTGCCGCCCGAAAGGGTGCCCGCCGGCTGTTCCGGTGTCGAGGTCTTGATGCGCAGGAAATCGACCATTTCCTTGACCAGCGCCGCCTCCTTGGTCCGGCTCAACAAACCCCACTCGGCGAAGCGGCGGATGACGGCGATGGTGAGGTTCTCGCGCACGCTCTTGGTCAGCAGCAGCCCCTGGCCCCGCCTGTCCTCCGGCACGAGGGCCAGTCCGTCGCGGCCGGTCAGCGCCTGGCGCGGCGAGTTGATCGCGACCGGCTTTCCCCAGACCTCGACGGCGCCCCGGGCGCGCGCCGCCCCGAACAGGGCCTGGAACAGCTCGCGCTGGCCATGCCCCTGAAGCCCGCCGACGCCGAGGACTTCGCCCTCCCGCAGCGCAAAGCTCACATTGCGCACGCGCTTGCCGGCCGAGAGGTCCTTGACCCTGAGCGCGATGCGCGGCGTCGCGGTCTCGACCCGCTCGGGATAGAGCCGGTCGAGCTTGCGGCCCAGCATCTGCGCCACGATCTCGTCGTCGCTCACGGCGTTGGCCGGGTGCGCGGCGACCGTCTGGCCATTGCGGAAGATCGTCAGCCGGTCGGCGATGTGGCGGACTTCCCCCATCCGATGCGAGATGAAGACCACGAGCCGGCCCTCATTGGCGAGCTGGCGCGTCAGGGCCAGCACCCATTCGGCCTCGCGCGCCGGGAGGGTCGATGTGGCCTCGTCGAGGATGAGGATTTTGGGGTCGCTGGCGAGGCCCTTGGCGATTTCCACGATCTGGCGTTCGGCGAGAGTCAGGCGGCGCACCTCCTGGTCCGGCGCCAGGCTCGGAAACCCGTAGCGTTTGAAGAGGGCCAGCGTCTTTTCGCGCATCACGCCGCCGCGCACCGTGCGCAGCGGCGAGAGCGCTTCGCGCCGGAACCACATGTTCTGCTCGACCGTCAGGTCCGGCACGAGCGACAGTTCCTGGAACACCGCCGCAATGCCGCGGGCCCGGGCGGCATCCGGATTGGCCGGGGCATAGTCGGCGCCGTCGACGCGGATCGACCCGCCGTCGTGGCGGACGGCGCCCGCGAGGATCTGGATCAGGGTGGACTTGCCGGCGCCGTTTTCGCCCAGCAGCGCGTGCACCTCCCCGGCGCGGGCGCTGAAATCGACGCCCCCGAGCGCGACGATGCCGCCATAGCGCTTGGTGACGCCGGATACTTCGAGCAGGTCCATCGGTCGATCGGGGAAGGTTGCGCCTCCCGCCCGGAGGCGGAAGGCTTCTTGCGATGCAGTGATTTACTTGCCGGCCGCCTCGGCGGCCGTGATCTCCATCCAGTCGGGCGTCACGGGCAGCGTCAGGCCCGGCGCCTGGTCGGGGAAGACGTTCTTGCCGATCTCGATCTTCTCCATCTTGGCGTCGGGATAGAGCTTGGAGGTGAAGGGATCGGAGGTGACGAAGTTCGCCCGCACCACCACGTCACGATTCTCCGGCTTCTTGCCCGTATCGAGGATCGAGACGGCGAGCTTGATCGCCTCGGCCGAAAGCCAGGCGGGGTTGGCGCCGAGGATGCACTTGGCGCCTTCCGTCTGGGCACAGGCGACCGCCGAGCCGTTGTAGGAGAAGGCGGTGAACGGCACCACCGGGCGTCCGGCGTCCTGCAGCGCCTTGAGGGCGCCTGTGCCATAGCCCTGCGTCAGGATGCCGTCGATCTTGGGATTGGCCGCGAGGAGGCTCGCGACGCCCTGCTGTTCCGGCCCGAGCGCATACTGGCCCTCGAAGAAGCCGACCTCGTGGATATCGGGGTGCTGCTTGAGCACCTTTTCGTAGCCGTCGAGGATCTGCTTGGAGATCGGGGCGCCCGCGAGACCGCGGTCGACGAGCACGTTGCCCTTGCCGCCGAGCTGGTCGACCATCCACTCGGCCAGCACCGCCGGGATCATGTCCCAGTCCGAGCCCAGGCTATAGGCGCAGGGTTCGGTGACCGACTGGTCGAAACTGACGACGACGATACCGGCGTCGCAGGCCTTCTTGATCGTCGGGTTGAGGGCGGTATCGGACGCGGCATCCACCAGGATCGCGTCCGGCTTGCTGCGGATGATGTTGTTGAGCGAGTTGATCTGCGCCTGGACGGTGTTGTCGGCGTTCTCGATGTGCAGCTCGACCTTGCCCTTGAACGGATCCTTGCCGGCCGCGACCTGCGCCACCCGCTCCATCTGCTGGCGCCAGTCATTGCCGACGAAGTTGTTGGATAGATAGATCACATAGGGCTTGTCGGCCGCCTGGCTCGGCACTGTTGCGGCCGTGCTGCTCGCGGCAACGAGCGCCCCCGCCAGGAGCCATTTGCTGATGGTCTTCACCTGTTTCCTCCTCCTTTGTTCGGGCGGGGGCGGCGGCCTTTGCCGGCCTTCGGCCCGCTCGTTCCTAAACTGATACCGGTACCACACCCAAAACGTCAATGCGCCAGGGGACCGGCAGGACGGGGCTCCCGCGCCACCGGGAGCCACGCCTTTATGGCTGCCTCAGCTGCCCGCGGCCTCCTTGGGCGTGATCGTCACCCAGTCGGGTGAGATCGGCAGCGAAAGACCCGGCGGCAGGTCGGGGAACACGGTCTTGCCGAGCTCGATCTTCACTGCCGTCGAATTGGGTGAATACTTGACGTCGATCGGGTCCGTGGTGAGGCCCGGCGAGTTGAAGAGGACCGTCTTGTCGGCCGACACATTGGCCGGCGGCTTGCCGTCGAGCACATCCGTGGCGAGCTTGATCGCCTCGGCCGAGAGCGACGGCGGGTTGGCCCCGAGCCAGCACTTGACGTTCTGCTGGGCGCAGGCGACCCCGGTCCCGTTGAAGGCGGCCGCGACGACGGGCACCATCGGCCGGCCGGCATTCTGCAGCGCCTGTATGGCGCCGGTGCCATAGGCCTGGGTCAGGATGCCGTCGACCTGCGGATTGGCCGCCAGGAGGGCCGCGACACCCTGCTGCTCCGGCCCGAGCGCATAGTTGCCGTTGAAGTGGCCGACCACCTCGATCCCGGGGTACTTCTTGAACGTCTCGGCGAAGTTCTTCATGAACTGCTGGGAAATCGGCGCGCCGGCCAGCCCGTCATCCATCAGGATCTTGCCCTTGCCGCCGAGTTCGGTTGCCAGCCACTCGGCCTGGTTGTTCGCCATGATGTCGAAGTCGGTGTGCATCTTGTAGGCGCAGGGCGCGGTGACCGTCTGGTCGAAGCTCACCACCACGATCTTGGCGTCGCACGCCTTCTGGATCGTGGGGTTGAGCGCATCGCCCGATGCCGCATCGATGAGGATGGCGTCGGGCTTGGTGCGGATGATGTTGTTGAGCGAGTTGATCTGCGCCTGTACCGTGCCTTCGGCATTTTCGATGTGGAGCTCGACCCGGCCCTTGAGCGGCGCCTTGTCGGCGGCGACCTGCGCCACCCGCTCCATCTGCTGGCGCCAGTCATTGCCGACGAAATTGTTCGACAGGTAAATCACATAGGGCTTGCCGGCGGCGTGGCTTTCGACCGCCCCGGCCGGGATGCCCGCCGCAACGACGGCGGCAGCCCAGAGCCATTTGCTCGTAGATCCCACTTCCTTCCTCCCTTTGCCATGAACATTGCCATGAACTTTGCGATGCGCCGCGCCGGGAGGGGTTTTCCGCTCATCGGCGCGAGGCGTTAGCTGGTACCGGTATCAACCACCTGGTCACTGATCCTTCGGAAGTTTGCTCTTCTCCTCCGCGAGCGCCGGCCTCCGGACTCGCCGAGGGGCGGCGAACGCAGGCCCTGCCCAGGAAGCACTTGTGCCTGGGCCGGCCAAGCCGGCCGCGCCGCGGCGATCCTCCATCCCCGCACGCGACGACGTCCCTCGCATGGGTCAAGCTATTATAAACTTATGATAGTGTCCAGCGGCGCCCGGCGCGGCCATGGCGACGGTCGGCAACGACATCCCGCGGTTTGGAAGAGGATGGCGCGTCCACGCGCATCACAGTCTGGGGGACTGTGGGTCCTGAAATGCCAAAGCTCGGGCCGTGGTCTGGAATCCGAAATCGGCCCGTGACCAGGCAGAAAGATCACCCGAGGTCGTTTGGGGCGTCGTAGGTGATGCTGAAGATGTCGGCCGGATGCCGCGCGATGGTGAACTCGAGCTTCTGCTGGTCGGCCGACTGGTAGAGCATCTCGACCGCGAGGATGGCGCTG
>DASZTU010000282.1:0-3042 GCA_035547975.1 Devosiaceae bacterium
CGGCGGCGTCGACGGCGCTGCCGCCGGCGCGCAGGATATCGAGCCCGGCGAGCGTCGCGAGCGGATGGGAGGTCGCGACCATGCCGTTCTCGGCGATGGCGACCGAGCGCCCGGGCGCGGCGAAATCCCGACTGAAGTCCAGCGTTCCGGAACCGGCCAAGGCGTCCATTTCATCCCACCCATCGACGTTGCGCGCCCGAACTTGTCGGAGCCGGGCGCCGAGCACAAGGGGGGGCTGCGTCGACCGCTGGGGTGACGTGAGGCGCCGGTTGGCCGGCTCAGCGCGGCCAGTAGCTGCGGGCCAGTATGGAAACGCCGATGAGCAGGATCACCAGCGGCCAGAAGATGCCCCAGTTGACGCCGAAGAACAGCGCCAGCGCGAGGATGGTGAAGAGGGCCCCGCCGACCAGTTCGGCGATTGTCTCCGGTGCACGGCCATTTTCGCGATAGTTGCGCAGCGCCGCGACGAGCGAGGCGACCGCTGGAAGCAAGAGGAGCAGCGCCCACCAGCGCTCCGGCAGGTGATAGCCGATGTTTTCGAGCAGCAGCCCGCCGCCGAGCACGATGAGAACCAGGCCCCCGATCGAGGGACCTGCCCAGCCGCCCCACGCCGCACGTCGGGCGGCGCGCCGCTCGCGGCGTTCCGCGCGGCGCAGCTCGCGCCAGTCGCCCCGCGGCGGTGGTGGCGGTGGGGAGGAAGGAGGTGGCGGGGACGACGCCTGCTCGGGCTCGGACATTCTCGAAACTCGCAAGATGCCACAGGTTCGCGCCCATCATGACAGGACAACCAATTTCGCGGTAGCCGTCCCGTGCATTGCGGAGGCACCGCGTTGCACGATCCCACTGGCAGGCCTTCGCGCACTTTGGCATGCTGGCCTCCTCGCTCGAGGAGGCCTTCATGACGAACCCCGCCTATGCGCCGCCCGCCGTGCGGCTGCGCCGTCCCGGTCCGGCGTTCCTGGTGCCGCTGCTTGTTATCCCGCTCGTCCTCTACAACCTCGTGGCCTTCGTCTTTCTCGGCGGCAATCCCGCCGGCTTCTCCAACCAGCTGTTCGCGATCTTCATGCCGTCGCGGGCCCCCTGGGTGCTGACCCTGGGCGACCTGATGGTGGTGATCGGCCTCGTCTGCCTCTTCTTTGAGATCATGAAGTCGACGCGCGTGGGCCAGACCTCGATCATCGAGCACATCCTCTCGACCGGCGTCTTCGTCCTCTTCATCATCGAGTTCATCCTCGTCGGGGGGGCGGCGAGCTCGGCGTTCTTCATCCTTTTGGTGATGAGCCTGATCGATGTCATCGCCGGCTTCTCCGTGTCGCTGAGCGCCGCCGAGCGGGATGTGAGCTACAACTGAGCCGTCAGGCGACGATGGTCGTGCGGTGGCCCGGCGGCACGCGCCGCGTCACCCGGCGCATCGTCTCGGCATAGCTCGAGACGGCCAACGGCATCGGCGCGCGCCGCCGTTCGCGCTGCGGCATCAGGTGATAGCGCTCGGCAATGAGCTGCGAGATGAAGGCGGCGTGCGCCGACGCGTCGCCCCGCAGGCGCGGCGTGCCGAGAGGCACGACCGCGCCGCCGCTCGGAGGCAGCGACATCGGTTCGGGCATGTCGGGCCGGTCGGTCATGGGGCCTGCTCGCCGCTGGCGAAAGTTAAGAAACCCTTAACGTCCTTGCCCCGCCTTCCGCAATCTGGGAGCGGAAGTAACCTTAAAGCCTCAAACGCATCACGTGCCGGCGCGTTCCGGCCATCCCCACGCCGACGAACCCGGCTTTCTCGAAGGCGGGGACGAACCCCATGAAGCGGTAGCTCGGCGCGTCGGGCGCGACGGGGTAGGCCTCGAGGATGGTTGCGCCCTGGGCGCGCGCAAAGTCGACCGCCGCCGCGATCAGCCGGTGGGCAATGCCCCCGCCACGACGCCGGCGCGGCGTGAACATGCAAACCAGCGACCAGATCGTCTCGCCCGGCGCGGCGGGCGGGCCGTTGAGGCGGCGGTAGGTGTCGCGCGGCGCAACCGATACCCAGGCCACGGGCGTCGCGCCCTCATAGGCGAGGAGCCCGACCGGCACGCCCGCATCGACCCGCGCCTGCATCTGCCCGTGCCGGACGGCGCCGCTCGTCCCGCGCCCTTCCTCCGGCGTCGCACGCCAGACCATGCACCAGCAGAATTTGGGTCCGCCCGGGCCGTTGAACAGGGCCTCGAAGTCGGCCCAGTTGTCGCGCCCGACCGGCCGAAAGCTCAGCGCCTCGATGGCCGGCGCCTCAGCCAAAATTGTCCTTGGCCTTGCGGAGAGCTGCAAACACCGCCACCGGATCGCCAGGCGCAAGGCCGACCGCCCGGGCGAGCTCGGGGGTATCTGCCCTGAGGAACGGGTTGGTGCGCTTCTCGAGCCCCAGCGACACGGGAATGGTGAAAGCGTCCCGGGCGCGCAGCTCTTCGGCCTCGGCGGCCCGCTCGCGCAGCGCCGGGTTGTCGGGATCGACGCTCAGCGCAAACTTCGCGTTGGCGAGCGTATATTCGTGCCCGCAATAGACGAGCGTTTCGTCGGGCAGGCGCTTCATTCCCACGAGCCCGGCCCACATCGGCCCCGGCGTGCCCTCGAACATGCGCCCGACGCCCAGCGAGAACAGCGCGTCGCCGGTGAAGAGGTGGCCCCCCGCTGCCTCGTGGTAAACGACGTGCCCCAGCGTGTGGCCCGGCGTCCCGAGGACCGCGAAACGCGCATTGCCGACGCGAACCTCCTCCCCGGGCGCAATTCCGGCATCGAGGCCCCGGATCTTGTCCACTTCAGCGGCCGGCCCCGTAACTCGCGCCCCGAACGCCTCGACCAGCGCCGGAATGCCCGCCGTGTGGTCGTCGTGATGATGCGTGATGAGGATGTCGCTGAGCCGCCATTTGCGCGCCTCGAGCGCCGCGAGGATGGGCGCGGCGTCGGGCGCGTCGATCGTTGCGGTGGCGCCCGTCTCGGAGTCGTGCGCGAGATAGCCGTAATTGTCCTTTCGGCACATGAACACGTCGACGACCAACGCCACGGCAAGCCTCCTCG
>DASZTU010000283.1:0-2309 GCA_035547975.1 Devosiaceae bacterium
GCGCCGGCCGGTCCGCACCGGGGACTCTTCCGAAGCCGATCGCGGGCGCCAAGCCGGCGGGCCAGCCGGGCGCATTGGGTCAGGGGCTCAAGGGCGGGATGGTGGAGCCAATCGGAATCGAACCGACGACCTTCTGAATGCCATTCAGACGCTCTCCCAACTGAGCTATGGCCCCGTCCCTTGGGAGGCTCCGGCGGGATGGCCTGCCGGAGCGCGGGTGTTGTCTAGTCGAGCGCCGGAGGGGACGCAAGGCAAAATCGAGCGTCAGCGCTCGTCGCCGCCGCCGACATCGAAATCGAGGTTCTCGTCCTCTTCCTCGTCTTCTTCGAGGAAGGCGTCCTCGTCGTCTTCGCCGATGTCCTCAACATCCTCGACGTCCTCGACATCGGGGATTTCCTCCTCGCCTTCGGTTTCGCCCGCCTCCTCGGCGTCGGCGTCCTCGAGCGAGATGACTTCGGGCTCGTCCGGAGCCGCGACGACTTCCTCGACTTCGAGCTCCTCGTCCTCCTGCTCCTCATCCGGCTCGGCGCCGGCCTTGCGCGCGACGTTCTGCTCGAAATAGGAGCGGGGGTAGGATTTGCCGGTATAGGGCGAGACGATCGGATCCTTGTTCAGATCGTAGAACTTCTTGCCGGTCTCCGGGTCTTCGCGTTTGGTACCGCGTGGGTCCTGGGCCAATGCAGCTTTCCCTTTGACGTTGAAACGCGGGGTGTCCGCCTGGGCCGTCCCGTTATGGCGAAAGGCCCGGGCTGTCAAACCCAAACTCGGGGGTGGGCGGCCGCCATGCCGCCGCCTCAATTGGCGGGCGGTTTGGCCTCCCATCTGGCTCTCCGGTTGCATTGCGGCATGAACACGGCGTCACGCTTTCCGGTTCCGCTGAGCGCGGAGAGGTCCCCCTGGCTGCGCGGGCATCTGCGCCTGCCGGGCGATGCGCGGCTGTCGGCCATCGCGCTTATCCTCGCCGGCATGGCCAAGGGCGAAAGCGTGATCGAAAATCTTCGCCAAAGCGGGGAGGCCGACGCGACCATGGCGGCCCTGCGCCAGCTCGGCGTCAGCATCGCGGAGCGAAGCGGGCGCCTGCATGTGGAGGGGCTGGGCGTGGGCGGCCTGCTGACGGCCGAGGGGCCGATCGATCTATCGACGGCAGGGGCGGCAGCGCCGCTGCTCATCGGCCTGCTCGGCGGCTTCGCCATGACAACGACGTTCACCGGCCTTGCGCCGAGCCCGGCAAGCGAAGCCATACTCGATTTTCTCGAACGCAACGGCTGCCGCGTGCGCCGCGCCGGAGCCAGCCTCGAGCTCACCGGCCCGCGCCTTGGCATTCCGCTCGACGTGGCCCTTTCGGAGGCGGCGCGCGGGCTGCTCGTGCCGCTGCTGCTCAACGGGCTGGTGACAGCGGGCCGCTCGGTGCTCAGCCTGCCGGAGACGCTCAACGACCCGGCCGAGCAGCTCTTCAGCCTGTTCGGGGCGGGGCTGGCGGCCGAACGCAAGGCGGGCGGCATCCGGCTCACCCTCGAAGGGCTGTCGCCGCTGCGCGGACAGGCCCTGGCGGTGCCGGGCGATCCGGCGCTGGCGGTCTATCCGGCGGTGGCCGCGCTCATTGCTCCGGAATCCGAAGTCGCCATCCACTCGGTGGCGCTCGATCCCGAGGCGATGGGGCTTCTCGATGCGCTGGCGCTTATGGGCGCCGACATCGAGATCGGCGAACAGCGGCGCGGCGGCGCCGATATCGTGGTGCGGCACGGCGCGCTCGCGGGCGCGCCGATTCCGGCCGAGCTCGTCGCGGGTCCCGAGGATTACGCCATCCTCGCGGTGGCCGCCGCCTTCGCCGAGGGTGAAACGCTGCTCAGAATCGGCGAGGGCGTGCGGCGCTTCACGCTCAGCGAGGCGCTCAGGGCCAACGGCGTCACCTGCCTCGCGCAGGCGGGCGCGCTGCTCGTGCGCGGGCAGCGGCGCGTGCCGGGCGGGGGAAAGGTCACGACCCGCCTTGACCCCAAACTGGCGATGGCGTTCCTCGTTCTGGGCATGGCCGCCGACCGGCCGGTCAGCATCGACGACGGAGCGGTCATGGCGGACGTCTTTCCTGGCTTCACCGAGACTTTCGAGCAGGTCGGGGCGAGCTTCTCGCGCGGGACGCCGCCGTGATCATCGCGGTCGATGGACCGGCGGCATCGGGCAAGGGCACGCTGGCGGCGGGGCTGGCCCGCCATTACGGCCTGCCGCACCTCGATACGGGCCTGCTTTACCGGGCAGTCGGGCTGGCCGCGGCCGAGGCGGTCGGGACGCCTGCCTTTGAGCCCCGGGCGATC
>DASZTU010000284.1:0-9905 GCA_035547975.1 Devosiaceae bacterium
TAGCAGTCATTGGCGTCGGCCTCGCCCGAAAGCAGGGTCTCGATCTGCACGCGGCGGGCCTGCTTTTCGAGTTCGGCGATGGCGCGCTCGGCGTCGGCCACGACCGCGGCATCGCCTTCCGCTTCGCCCATCTCGATGAGCTCGCGGTTGTCCCGGATGCCGTTCTCGAATTCGCGCACGTGCTTGACGGCAGCGTCGAGTTCGTCGCGCTGGCGCATGATCTCACGCGCCTTGGCGGGGTCGTTCCAGAGATCGGGAGATTCTGATTGCGCGGTGAGCGCGTCTAGACGGAGCTGGGCGGTATCCCAGTCAAAGATGCCTCCTCAGCAGGCTCAGCACCTGCTCGATTTCGGCGATGGATTTTTCGGTTTCAGCTTTCATGGGGCCTCATTTAGTCGAGGAGGGCTGGACGATCAACCCGCCGGACCGCATCCCAGCCCGGCGGAAACGCGTGCCCGTCAGACCGGGCGAAGCAGCGCGTGCTTCTTTCGCCCCACCGAGAGCTTGATGACGCCTTCCGGCAGGAGGTGGCTCGCATCGAGCGTTGCGCGCTCGTCCTCGACGAGCCGGTCGTTGACCCGCACCGCGCCGGACTGGATGCTGCGCCGCGCCTCGCCATTCGAGGCGGCGAGCCCCGCCTTCACCAGCGCCGCCTGGAGGCCGAGGCCGGCGCCGAGTTCGGCCCGGCTCGTTTCCGCCGTGGGCAGCGAGAGGTCGATGGCGCCGGCCTCGAAGGTCGCGCGCGCCGTCACTTCGGCGGCCTCGGCCGCTTCCCGGCCATGCACGATCGCCGTGACTTCGGTCGCCAGCACCTTCTTGGCGTCGTTGATCTCGGCCCCGCCGAGCGACTCGAGCCGGGCGATTTCGTCGAGCGGCAGGCGGGTGAAAATCTTCAGGAACCGGCCGACATCGGCATCCTCGGTGTTCCGGAAATACTGCCAGAAGTCATAGGGGCTGAAGAGGTCGCCATTGAGCCACACCGCCCCGGAGGCGGTCTTGCCCATTTTCTGGCCGGAGGCCGTGGTGAGGAGCGGCGTCGTCAGCGCGAAGAGCTGGGGGCCGCCCATGCGATGGCTGAGGTCGACGCCGTTGATGATGTTGCCCCACTGGTCGGAGCCGCCCATCTGCAGCACGCAGTCGTAGCGCCGGTTGAGCTCGACGAAGTCGTAGCCCTGCATGATCATGTAGTTGAATTCGAGAAAGCTCAGCGACTGCTCGCGGTCGAGCCTCAGCTTCACGCTGTCGAAGCTCAGCATGCGGTTGACCGAGAAATAGCGCCCCACGTCGCGCAAAAACTCGACGTAGTTGAGCTTGAGCAGCCAATCGGCGTTGTTGACCATGATGGCGTCGGTGGGGCCGTCCCCATAGCGCAGGATGCGGCTATAGACCCGCTTGATGCTCTCGATGTTGCGTTCGATTTCCTCGACCGACAGCAGCTTGCGCTGCTCGTCGCGGAAGCTCGGGTCGCCCACCATCGAGGTGCCGCCGCCCATCAGGCTGATCGGCCGGTGGCCCGTCTCCTGCAGCCAGTAGAGGAGGGTGACGGTGATCAGGTTGCCGATGTGGATCGAGGTCGCGGTCGCGTCGTAGCCGACATAGCCGGTGATCCGGCCCTTTGCCGCCAGCGCGTCGAGTCCCTCGGCGTCGGAAATCTGGTGAATGAAGCCGCGCTGGTCGAGCACGTTGAGGAAGTCGGATTTGTATTTGGCCATGACCAGGCTCTTGGCTTGAGATGAACCGCTAAGTCATTCCCGCGAACGCGGAAATCGCTGCTGCGAGAGATACGCCGCAGCCGGAGATCGACAGAGATCCCCGCTTTCGCGGGGATGACACCCGGAGTCAAGAGAGCGCCGAGTTGGGCGGCTGCGCGGGGAAATGAGCGCTACCGCCCCTTTCCGGCCGCGATCTCGGCGCGTCGCCGGTCGAGATAGTCGCTGCACTTGGCGATCAGCTCTTCGATCTTGCCCTCGAAAAAGTGGTTCGCGCCCGGGACGATCTGCTGCTCGATCGTGATGCCCTTCTGCGTCTTGAGCTTGTCGACCAGCTTCTGCACGGCTTGCGGCGGCGCGACCCGGTCCTTGTCCCCGTGGATGATGAGCCCCGAGGAGGGGCAGGGGGCAAGGAACGAAAAGTCGTAAAGGTTTTCGGGCGGCGCGACCGAAATGAAGCCTTCCACCTCCGGCCGCCGCATCAGCAGCTGCATGCCGATCCAGGCGCCGAAGGAAAAGCCGGCGATCCAGCAGCCCCGGCTTTCGCGGTTGAGCGACTGGAGCCAGTCGAGCGCCGCCGCCGCATCCGAGAGCTCGCCGATCCCGTGGTCGAAGACGCTCTGCGACCTCCCGACGCCACGCGAGTTGTAGCGCAGCACCGAAAAGCCGCGTTCGGCGAACATGTAATAGAGGTGATAGACGATCTGGTTGTTCATCGTGCCCCCGAACTCGGGGTGCGGGTGCAGCACGATCGCAATCGGGGCGTTCGGCTCCTTGCCGGGTTGGTACCGGCCCTCGAGCCGACCCTCCGGTCCGTTGAAGATGACTTCTGGCATGCGAGTTTCCTGAGTCCCCTCTCCCCCGGCAGATGGGCATCACTCTGCCCGGCCGCAACGCGGGTGCGCGCGCTTGACGAAGCGTTCGCGGCTACCTAAAAGATGACTGGAAAAGACAGGTTAGAACAATTCGAAACTGGCTTTTCACCGTGCGGCAAGGGCCGTAGCAGGAGCCACGTGCCGGTTTGAGCGCTCCTTCTAATGAAATTGGGCGCGGGATTTCAAGAAGAGTCTGGCGGCGGAGCGCCCCTGACGGCGCCGCGGCCGGGTCACTTGCGAGGAAGGCGGGCGGGCCTGCCGGCCTGAGCAAGACGGAACGAGCAATGGTGCGCAAGGCGACATACCTCGACCACAATGCCTCATCGCCGCTGCTGCCGGAAGCGCGCGCGGCGATGCTGGCGGCGCTCGATCTCGTCGGCAATCCCTCCTCGGTTCATGCCCATGGCCGCGCCCTGCGCGAACTGATCGAGACCGCTCGCGATGAGGTTGCGGCGCTCGCCGGCGCCGACCGCCAGCAGGTTGTGTTTACCGGCTCGGCGACCGAGGCGATTACCCAGGCCATCATCGGCAGCGTCAGGGCACTCGGCATCGAGGCGATCGTCATCAGCGCCGGCGAGCACGCGGCCGTCTCCCGGGCCGCCGAGATGGCCGGCGTGCCGGTCACCCTCATCGGCCTCGACCCGAACGGGGTGATCGATATCGACGCCCTGGCGGAGCGGGTGCGACAGGCCGATGCCATTGGCGAGCGGCTGCTGGTTGCGATCCACCTCGTCAACAACGAAACCGGCGTCGTACAGCCGATCCGCCGCGTCGAGGCGCTGGTCGGGCCGACGCCCCACTACCTCTTCATCGATGCGACGCAGGGTTTCGGCAAGCTTCCCCTCGAATTTGCGAGCCGGGCCACCGATATGATGGCGGTCAGCGCGCACAAGATCGGGGGGCCCGCCGGTGTCGGGGCCCTGCTGGCCAAGGGGCACGCGGATGGCGTCAGGCTGATCCCGGGTGGCGGCCAGGAGCAGAACCGGCGCGGCGGCACGGAATCGGCGGCGCTGATCGCCGGGTTCGGGGCCGCGGCCACAGCTTTCCCCGGCCGCTTCGATCTGTTGCGGGTGGCGCGGCTGTCCCGCGAACTCGAAGCCGGCCTCGCCGAGCAGGTGCCGGGCGTCGTGGTTTTCGGCGCGGCGGCCGAGCGGCTCGGCAACGTGTCGAACTTCGCGGCGCCGGGCCTCAGGGCAAGCGTTGCCATGATGGGGCTCGACCTCATCGGCGTTTCGGTTTCATCGGGCGCCGCGTGCTCCTCGGGCAAGGTTGCGCCCAGCCATGTGCTCAGGGCGATGGGCGTGCCGGAAGAGCTGGCCGAATGCGCGCTGCGCGTGAGTTTGGGATGGTCCTCGTCGGACGACGATGTTGCGGCCTTCCTCAAGGGTTTTGCCGAGGTGCTCGGCCGGCATCAGCGCCGGCAGGGCAAGGCGGCGTAAGGATCAGAGAAATGGCCGAAGTCAACTACAAGGAAGCGATCCCCACGCTCAAGGACGAGATCGAGCTCGAGACCGTCGAGAAGGTCCTCGCGCTCGACGTCGAGAAATACAAGTACGGCTTCGAAACCCCGATCGAGAGCGAGCGCGCGCCAAAGGGCCTCAACGAGGACATCGTCCGCTTCATCTCGCAGAAGAAGAACGAGCCCGAGTGGATGACCGAGTGGCGGCTCGAAGCCTACCGCCGCTGGAAGACGATGGAGGAGCCGACCTGGGCGCGGGTGCACTATCCCAAGCTCGACTTCGACGACATGTATTTCTATGCCGCCCCGAAGTCGGCCAGGACAGCACCGAAGAGCCTCGACGAGGTCGATCCCGAACTCCTCAAGATGTACGAGAAGCTCGGGGTGCCGCTGCGCGAGCGCGCCGTGCTGGCCGGCGTCGAGGGCGCGGCCGAGGCCTATGGCGGCCAGACCACCGTGGCCGTGGACGCGGTCATGGACTCGGTTTCGGTCGTGACCACCTTCCGTGAGGAACTGGCCAAGGTCGGCATCATCTTCTGCTCGATCTCGGAGGCGATCCGGGAGCACGGCGATCTCGTGCGGCAGTACCTCGGCTCGGTCGTCCCGGTGAGCGACAACTATTTTGCGACGCTCAATTCGGCGGTCTTCACCGACGGCTCGTTCTGCTACATCCCAAAGGGCGTGCGCTGCCCGATGGAGCTCTCGACCTATTTCCGCATCAACGAGAAGAAGACCGGGCAGTTCGAGCGGACGCTCATCATCGCCGACGAGGGCGCCTATGTGAGCTACCTCGAAGGCTGCACCGCGCCGTCGCGCGATGAGAACCAGCTTCACGCCGCGGTCGTCGAGCTCGTCGCGCTGGCGGACGCCGAGATAAAATATTCGACGGTCCAGAACTGGTACCCCGGCGACAAGGACGGCAAGGGCGGCATCTACAACTTCGTGACCAAGCGCGGCGACTGCCGCGGCGACCGCTCCAAGATCAGCTGGACCCAGGTCGAGACCGGCTCCGCCATCACCTGGAAATACCCGAGCTGCATCCTCAAGGGCGATGGGTCGCGAGGCGAATTCTATTCCATCGCGATCTCGAACGGCCATCAGCAGGTCGACAGCGGCACGAAGATGCTGCACCTGGGCAAGAACACCTCGTCGCGGGTGGTCTCGAAGGGCATTGCGGCCGGGTTTTCGGACAACACCTATCGCGGGCGCATTCTCGCCAATCCCAAGGCGACCAACGCCCGAAACTTCACGCAGTGTGACAGCCTGCTGATCGGCGACAAGTGCGGGGCCCATACGGTTCCCTACATCGAGAGCCGCAACGCCACGGCGCAGTTCGAGCACGAGGCGACGACCAGCAAGATTTCGGACGACCAGATGTTCTACTGCCTGCAGCGTGGGCTGTCGGAGGAAGAGGCGGTCGCGCTCATCGTCAACGGCTTCGTCCGCGACGTGCTGCAGCACCTGCCGATGGAGTTCGCCGTCGAAGCCCAGAAGCTGATCTCGGTGTCGCTCGAGGGAAGCGTCGGGTGACGGACGAGGTTGAAGGCCTCGCGCTCGGGGCACCTCAAGCGAGCTCGGGCCGATTTGACTGACACGGCCCGCATTGGCCCGACCGGCCGGCAAGTTGACTTTGGAGAGTAGAATGACCACCCCCATGCTGGAAATCCGCGATCTGCACGCGCGCATCGAGGACCGTGAAATCCTCAAGGGCGTCAACCTGATCGTCCCCAAGGGCGAGGTGCACGCGGTGATGGGCCGCAACGGCTCCGGCAAGTCGACGCTGAGCTATGTCCTCGCCGGCAAGGAAGACTACGAGGTCACCGCGGGCGAGGTGCTGCTCGATGGCGTGAACCTGCTCGACCTCGAGCCGGACGAGCGGGCGGCCGCCGGGCTTTTCCTCGCCTTCCAGTACCCGATCGAAATCCCGGGCGTTGCGACGATGACCTTCCTCAAGGCCGCCATGAACGCCCAGCGCAAGGCGCGCGGCGAGCCCGAGCTCACCACTCCCGACTTCATGCGGGCGGTGAAGGAAGCCGGCACGGCGCTCCGGATCGATTCGGACATGCTCAAGCGCGCGCTGAACGTGGGGTTCTCCGGCGGGGAGAAGAAGCGCGCCGAAATCCTTCAGATGGCGCTGCTCAAGCCGAAGATGTGCATCCTCGACGAGACCGATTCGGGGCTCGACATCGATGCCCTCAAGCTCGTGGCCGAAGGGGTCAATGCGCTCCGCGCGCCCGACCGGTCGATGCTCGTCATCACCCATTACCAGCGGCTGCTCAACCACATCGTCCCGGACGTCGTCCACGTGTTTTCGGACGGGCGTATCGTCGAGAGCGGGACCAAGGAACTGGCGCTCGAGCTCGAAGCGAAGGGCTACGCCGAGTTCGACGAAGCCGCGGCCTAGGAGAGTTCCGATGCGTGCTCCCGTGCGGCTCGGTGCCGCCGAAAACACCCTGATTGCCCAGCTGAACGAGGCGGGCGCCCGCGACGAGGCCGAGCGGCTCGGCCTTTCGGGCCTCCCGACCCGGCGCGTCGAGGCCTACCACTACACCGACCTCAAGCTGCTGCTGCGGGCCGTGCCGCCGCTCGCCGCGGGAGCCGGGGAGGCGTTGACGCCGCCGGTCGACATTCCCGGCGCTTTCCGGCTCTCGATCGTCAACGGCCGTCCGCACATCGCCGGCGAAGTACCCAAGGGCGTGATCGTCGGGATCGCCGAGGGTGCGGCCCTGACCGAGCGCGACGACGTCCTCGTCCGGCTCAACTCGGCCCTTGCACGGGAGACCTTGACGCTGACGATCGAGGGTGACGTGGGGCCGGTCATTCACATCGACCGCCAGACGACCGGCGTCGCCGCGCACGCCCCGAGCTCGGTCCGACTTTTCCTCGCGGACGGCGCCCGGGCGACGATCCTCGAAACCTATGCCACGAGCGATGCCGCGCACGTCGCCAACCACGGTGGATTCGTGCAGCTCGGCCGGGGCGCGACGCTGACGCACGTGACCGTCGATCGCTCCGCCCGCCCGTCCGCGCACCTTGCGACCACGGAGTACGAGATCGGGGGAGAGGCGAAGCTGCGCACCCTCACGGTCCACGCCGGTGCGGGGCTCGAGCGGGCGCAGATCTTTGCCCGGATGGGCGGGGAGGGGGCGCACGCCGACTTCACCGGCCTCAATCTCACGGACGGAGGCCAGCACGCCGACATCACGCTGGAGGTACGGCACGCCAAGGGGCACTGCTCGTGCAAGCCGCTCTACAAGCAGATTGCCCGCGGGCGTTCGAAGGCGGTGTTCCAGGGCAAGATCGTGGTCGAGCGCGACGCGCAGAAGACCGACGCCAAGCTCATGATGCAGGGCCTGATGCTATCGGACGAGGCGGAAATCCTCTCCAAGCCCGAGCTCGAAATCTTTGCCGACGACGTGGTGTGCGGTCACGGCTCGACCTGCGGGCGGCTCGACGAGGACTGGCTGTTTTACCTCACGAGCCGCGGCATTCCGCAGCGCGAGGCCGAGACCATGCTGGTGCGTGGCTTCATCGCCGAACTGCTCGATCCGATCGAGGACGAGGGGCTCAATGCCGCGCTGCAGGGCGTGGTCGACGGTTGGCTGGCGGGCAAATGAGTGCCGCCCACCCCCACCCGGCTGCCGCCGCCCTCCCCACAAGGGGGAGGGAGCTCTGTGGCGAAGCCCCGCCCCACCTTCTCCCTCCCCCTTGTGGCGAGGGTAGGGTGGGGGCGGCCGAAGGAACTGCCTGTGCCTTTTGATCTCCAATCCGTCCGCGCCGATTTTCCGATCCTCGAGGAGAAGATCCACGGCAACCGGCTGGTCTATCTCGACAGCGGCGCTTCCGCGCAGAAGCCGAAGGCGGTGCTCGACGCGATGGACGAGAGCTACGAGCACGCCTACGCAAACGTCCACCGGGGCCTGCACACGCTCGCCAACCGCGCGACCGAGGCCTACGAGGCGGGGCGCGAGGCCGTCCGGCGGCTGGTGAACGCGGAAAGCGCCAGCGAGATCGTCTTCACGAAATCCTCGACGGAAGCGATCAACCTCGTCGCCTCGTCCTTTGCGAGCCCCCGCATCGCGGCCGGCGACGAGATCGTGGTGACCATCCTCGAGCACCATTCCAACATCGTGCCGTGGCATTTCCTGCGCGAGCGGCAGGGCGCGGTCCTGAAGTTCGTGGATTGCCGGGATGATGGGAGCGTCGACCTCGATGCCTTCGAGGCCGCGCTGTCGCCGCGAACCAGGATGGTCGCGGTGACCCACATGTCGAACGTCACCGGCACCGTCGTACCGATTGCCGAGATCATCGAGATGGCTCACGCCCGCCATCTGCCGGTGCTCGTCGACGGCAGCCAGGGCGCCGTGCACCTCAAGGTGGACGTACAGGCGCTCGGCGTCGATTTTTACGTCGCCACCGGCCACAAGCTCTATGGCCCGACCGGCATCGGCTTTCTCTATGGCAGGGCCGAGCACCTCGCCGGCATGCGCCCCTATCAGGGGGGCGGCGAGATGATCGACATCGTGACCCTCGATGCCGTCACCTACAACGATCCGCCGCATCGGTTCGAAGCGGGCACGCCGCCCATCGTGCAGGCGGTCGGGCTCGGCGCGGCGATCGACTATGTCGATGCGCTGGGGAGGGACCATGTCGCTGCCCACGAGGCCGAGGTCACCGCCTATGCGAGCGACCGGCTCAGCCGCATCAATTCGCTGCGCCTGATCGGTACGGCCGAGGGCAAGGGCGGCATCTTCTCCTTCGAGGTCAAGGGCGCCCACGCCCACGACATCGCCACCATCCTCGACCGCTACGGGATCGCCGTCCGGGCGGGGACGCACTGTGCCATGCCGCTGCTCAACCGCTTCGGCGTCACCTCTACCTGCCGGGCCTCCATCGGCCTATATACGGGCAAGGACGATATCGATGCGCTGGTCGACGGACTGGAGCGGGCGCAGAAATTCTTCGCATAGGGTTTTGGGATCATGGAAGCAGGCAGCGAGGAAAAGGTCGAAGCGACCGCAGCGTCGAGCCCACCGGTGGCCGAACTCACCGAGGGCGGGCGCATCGTGCCCAACGTCTCCTCCGCCATTCCGCCGGACGAGGTGGCGCGCATCACCGCCGATCTGATCGGCGTGCTGAAGACGGTCTATGATCCGGAAATCCCGGTCGACATCTATGAGCTCGGCCTTATCTACAGGGTCGACCTCGACGACAACCGCAACCTCAGCATCGACATGACGTTGACCGCGCCGGGCTGCCCCGTCGCCGGCGACATGCCGGGTTGGGTCGAGAACGCCGCGATGTCGGTCGAAGGCATCAACGGCGTCACCGTCAACATGGTGTTCGATCCGCCCTGGGACGCGAGCCGCATGAGCGAGGAAGCCCAGGTTGCGCTGAACTGGTGGTAGCCGCCGCTAAAAGCTGTTATATCGTCGCTTGACGATGGAGTGCCGAAAATGCCGCTGAAGATCATGACCCTCACCGATGCCGCCGCCGAACGGGTGCGCGAGATCATCGAGGATTCGGGAAAACCGCTGGTGGGCGTGCGCGTCGGCATCAAGAACGCCGGATGCGCCGGGCAGTCCTACACGCTCTCCTATGTCGAGGCGCCGATCGCCGGCGACGACCATGTGTCCGACAAGGGTGTCGATGTCTTCATCGAGCCCAAGGCGACGCTGTTCCTGCTCGGCACGGTCATGGATTTCGAAGAGGAGAAGCTGAAGTCCGGCTTCACCTTCAAGAACCCGAACCAGACCGGCGAGTGCGGGTGCGGCGAAAGCGTGCAACTCAAGCCCGCCGACCTCAAGGCGCTGGCCGAGGCCCGCGCGGCGGGCTGAGCTCGCCTCACGCCCGATACCTCTG
>DASZTU010000285.1:0-3620 GCA_035547975.1 Devosiaceae bacterium
TACGCAGCACTGACGCTTACGGTTGTAAGAGGCTTAGGGTTAAAGCGAATTTAAGCGCGGCGGTTAAACGGAAGTTACGCTGCGGCGCCTCTACTCGGCGGCAATGAGGGGCAGGCCCCGACGCCGTGCCAGCGCCTCGGCGCAGGGGGCAAAATCCATGCGGTGATGCCGGCAGGGGCCGTGGCGGCCCAGGGCCTCGAGGTGCTCGGGCGTGGCGTAGCCCTTGTGGCCGTCGAAGCCGAAATCGGGGGTCTCGCGATGCATGATCTGGCACATGCGGTCGCGCGTCACCTTGGCGATGATCGAGGCCGCCGCAATCGACGCCGAAAGCGCGTCGCCATCGACGATCGCGGTGCCCGGCACCGGCAGCTTCGGCGGCAGCCGGTTGCCGTCGACGAGCACGTGGTCGGGACGCACGGAGAGCCCCAGCACGGCCTGCCGCATCGCCCACATGGTTGCGCCGAGGATGTTGAGCGAAGCGATGACCGAGGGTGGGGCGGCGACGACCGACACGATGCCGCCCGCCATGATTTTTGGAAACAGCGCTTCGCGCGCCTCAGGCGTGAGCTTCTTGGAATCATCGAGGCCCTTGGGCAGGCGCCTCGCGGTCCAGATCACCGCCGCCACGACCACCGGCCCGGCGAGCGGTCCCCGCCCGGCCTCGTCGACACCGGCCACGAGGGTTGCGCCGGACTTGATCGCCGCCCGCTCGTGAAAGAGGTCCGGGGCGCGGAGTGTCTTGACGATTTCCGAATCACGTCGCGGCATGTCCCCGAGCATGCGCAAATCCGCTGCGGCGTCGAGGGCCAACTCGCGAGCGGCGGGTCGTGAGCGTTGCAGGGAAGGTGGAAACAAGTGCCCGGACCGGGCCCGCAAGCCCGCGTTAAAACCCGCCATGCCACAATCGGCCATGAGCAACCGCCTGCTGGCTTTCCTGATCTTCTGCCTCAGCCTCTGGTCGTTCGCGGCCGTTGCGCCGCAAAACCCCTACAACGACCAGATCGTCACCCGGATCGGGCTCGCGAGCGCAATCGTCGACAGCGGCAGGCTCGAAATCGACCGTGTGGCGCCCTGGACGGTCGACAAGGCAAGCTTCGGTGGGCACTTTTATGCCGACAAGGCGCCGGGCCACCCCCTGCTCGCAGTGCCGGTGGTAGCGGCCGCCAAGCTCGTGCGGGAGGCTCTGGGCCTCACGACCGATGCGGCGCGAGGAGCGGTGATCTACGACTACGCCAGGTGGGCGACTCTCGTCGTCAACTGCACCATCGCGGCCGCCGCCGCGGTCGTGCTCTTCCTCGCCGCCATCGGGCTCGGTGCGAGTCGCGCCGGCGCGGTCTTTGCCGCCTTTGCGCTGAGCCTCGGCACGCCCTTTTTCGGCTGGTCGACGGCCTTCTTCGCCCACTCGGTGAGCGGCAGTTTCCTCCTTTTCGCTCTCGCCCTCGTGTTGGGCCGCGCGCCGATGCTGGGCGGCAGGGCCGTGGGGCTCGGCCTGGTGCTCGGCTATGGCTGCGTCATCGACCTCACGGCGGCCCCGCCGCTGGCCCTGATCGGCCTTCTTGCCGTGGTTCGGGGCGCACGCGAGGGGAGCCCGGCCCGGGCGCTTTTCCCGCTTCTGCTGGGTGGCCCAATGGGTCTCGCCCCGCTCCCCATCTACAATCAGCTCGCCTTCGGCTCCCCCTTCCACCTCGGCTATGAGAACACCGCCTTCACCGGCATGTCGGAGGGCCTCTTCGGCGTGACATGGCCGCGCGCCGACGTCTTCCTCCAGCTGCTGATCGGCCCCTATCGCGGGCTGCTGCCCCTCGCGCCCGTCCTGCTGCTCGTCCCCTTCGGCCTCGTCGCGATGGCTCGCGACGCCCGAACGCGCCCCGCCGCGATCGTCGTCGCCCTGATCGTCGCCTACTATTTCTGGCTCAACTCGAGCTATTTTTACTGGAACGGCGGGTTGTCGACCGGCCCCCGCCAGCTCGTGCCGCTGCTGCCCCCCGCGGCCCTGGCGCTGGCATTCGCCTGGCCCGCCGGGGCAGCCGAAAAAGCCATCGCCCTCGCCCTCCTTGCCGTGAGCCTCGTTCTCTCGCTTGCATGCACGCTCGCCGGCATGTTCGCGCCCGATACCATGCTCTTCCCGCTCACCGAGTTCGTGCTCCCGCGCGTGCTCGACCCCGTCAACGACGCCCCGGCGCTGCTCGTCGTGCCCGCCTGGCTCGCCTTCGCCTGGCTCCTCCTCAGGGCCGGCCGGGAGGCGATCAGAAAAGGCTCAGTTGCCGGTCCTCCCGCCTGGGCGGAACAAACAGGTCAGTCCTGAGCGGCGGGATCTTGTTGGTGAGCCGATAGCGCTCCCGCGCCTTCTCGAAGCGCTGGCCCAGCAGCACGCCATAGGCCCCTTGCGCCTCGAACCGCGTGTGGAAATTCGGATCGTTGTCCTTGCCGCCTCGCGTGTCGCGGATGAGGTTCATCACATGCGCCACCCGGTCGGGGAAGTAGCGCAGCAGCCACTCGCGAAAGATGTCGCGCACCTCGTAGGGCAGGCGCACCGGCACCATGCCGGCGGTGCGCGCGCCCTGCGCCGCGGCGGCATCGAGGATGCGCTCGAGCTCCATGTCGTTGATCGCCGGGATCATCGGCGCCGCCATGACGACCGTCGGCACCCCGGCCGCCGAGAGCAGCCGGATGGCCTCGAGGCGCTTGTCGGGCGTTGAGGCGCGCGGCTCCATTTTCCGCGACAGGTGCCGGTCGAGGCTCGTGACGGAAAGCGCGACCGAAACGAGGCCGAGCCTCGCGAGCTCGGTCAGGATGTCGAGGTCGCGCACCACGAGCGCGTTCTTGGTCGTGATCGTCACCGGGTGCTGCGTTTCCAGCATCACCTCCAGAATCCCGCGCGTCAGCCGGTGTTTGCGCTCAGCCGGCTGGTAGGGATCGGTATTGGTGCCCATGGCGATCGGCCGCGGCCGGTAGCGCGCGTCGGCGAGTTCGCTGCGCAGCTGCTCGACCGCGTTCACCTTCACATAGATGTCGCGCTCGAACTCGATGCCCGCCGAGTGGCCGAGATAGGAATGGGTCGGCCGGGCGAAGCAGTAGGGGCAGCCGTGCTCGCAGCCGCGATAGGCGTTGATCGAGCGGTCGAAGCCAATGTCCGGGCTCTCGTTGCGCGTGATGATCGTCCGCGCGCGCTCGACGTGTTCGACCGTCTCGAAGGCGCGTGGCTCTTCCTCTTCCGTCGACCAGCCGTCGTCGAACCGCTCGCGACTTTCCGTCTCGAACCGGCCGGCATGGGCGCTCTGCGCGCCGCGTCCGCGATTGCGCCGCGGGTCGATCAGCTCGCGCCCGACGAGGTCGCCGTCGCGCGTGCCGACCAGCCGCTCGAGTGATTCGAACGAGGGTGCCACGTGGAGGCCCATGATGCCGATCTCCGTTTCGTCGGGGCGAGTCGCCCACTCCTAACCAGGCGTTTACCCTAGCGCCTCGACGAGAACAAAGCAAGAACATTTGCCCGGGGATAGATTCTTCGGGGATTATATACTTGCCAAGTATGGCGACTCGGCTACCCTAGGCCCGTGTTTTGGGCATAGGAGCGTCGCATGTCGAAGACTTGGAAAGAGATGACGGTTGAAGAGAAGCTT
>DASZTU010000286.1:0-2418 GCA_035547975.1 Devosiaceae bacterium
GCTGCGCGATGCCGGAGAGCGCCAGTTCCGCCGCCACTGCGAGAGCCGGGTCGGGCTCATCGAGAGCGTCCTCGTCGAGCGCGATGGCATCGGGCGTACCGAGCAGTTCGTGCCGGTCGAGGTCATGGGCCACGCTCCGGGCGAGATCGTCCCCGTGCGCATTGCCGCCAGCGCCGGCGACCGGCTGGTCGGCGAGGCGGTGAGGTCGGCAGCCTGATGGCAGAGAACAAGGTTTCGAGCTTCTTCAAGCGGCTGGTCGGCCTCGAGGAGACCCCGCGGGCGCCGGAGACGACGCCAGAGGCCGCGCCGCGCCCGCCGGAGCCGCCGCGGCCGCCCGAGGCGCCACCCGCCGCGCCCGTCTCGGAGAGCGCGACGCCGGCCGACGAAGGGGAGCCGCTGGCCGGGCCGCCCGAAGCGAGCGTCGATTACCTCGAGCAACTCGCGGTGTCGCGTCCACAGGCCGCGGCACCAATGGCGCCGGGCGCGACAGCCCCAGCGGAGCAGCGCAGCTGGTTTGCCCGCCTCACCTCGGGGCTCAAGCGGTCGTCGGACCAGCTGGCCGGCGGTCTCACGGCGCTTTTCACCAAGCGGAAGCTCGACCAGGCGACGCTCGACGAGCTCGAGGACATTCTCATCCAGGCCGATTTCGGGCTCGAAACGACCGAGGCGATCACCTCGGCGCTCAAGCGCGACCGCTTCGACCGCGACATCTCGGCCGACGACGTGCGCGAGGTACTGGCGGGCGAGGTCGAGCGCGTCCTCGCTCCCGTCGCGCGGCCATTGGTCATCGATCCGGAACGGAAGCCCTTCGTGATCCTCATGGTCGGGGTCAACGGGACGGGCAAGACAACGACGATCGGCAAGCTCGCGGCCGAATACACGGCGCAGGGCAAGAAGGTGATCCTCGCCGCGGGCGACACCTTCCGCGCGGCCGCGATCGAGCAGCTCGAGGTCTGGGGCCGGCGCACGGGTGCCGAAGTCGTCGCACGCCCCGCGGGATCGGATGCCTCGGGCCTCGCCTACGAGGCCTGCATGCGGGCGAGCGATGAGAACGCCGACGTTCTCATCATCGACACGGCCGGGCGGCTGCAGAACCGCGACGAGCTGATGGGCGAACTCGAAAAGATCATCCGGGTCATCAAGAAGGTCGACCCCTCCGCCCCGCATGCGACGTTGTTGACCCTCGACGCCACCACCGGCCAGAATGCACTCAATCAGGTCGAAATTTTTGGCAAGCGGGCGGGTGTGACGGGCCTGGTGATGACCAAGCTCGACGGCACGGCGCGCGGCGGCATTCTCGTCGCCATTGCCCGGAAATTCGGCCTGCCGGTGCATTTCATCGGCGTGGGCGAAAGCGTCGACGACCTCGAACCGTTCACCGCCCGGGAATTCGCGGCGGCCATTGCCGGCAAGGAAGCCTGATGTCGAACCAGAAGCAGGAGCCAACCGAAAAGAAGGACGAGGCGGACTGGCAGACGATGCGGCCGCAGCTCCTCAAGCTGGCGCTTGAACTGGGACCGCTCGTGGTCTTCTACATCGCCAATGCGCGGGTCGAGGGTGAAAACGCCATCTACATCGCGACCATCTGGTTCATGGGCGCGATGGTGGCCTCGCTCATCCTCTCGTGGCTGCTGCTGCACCGGGTCGCGGTCATGCCGCTCGTCACCGCCATCGTGGTGCTGATCTTCGGCGGGCTGACCCTCTGGCTGCGCGATCCGACCTTCATCAAGATGAAGCCGACCGTGGTCAATGCGCTGTTCGGGGTGACCCTCCTCGGCGGGTTGCTCTTCGGCCAGTCGCTGCTGCGCTATGTGTTCGGCGAGGTCTATAAGCTGCGGCCGGAGGGCTGGACGATCCTCACCCTGCGCTGGGGGCTCTTCTTCCTCTTCCTCGCGGTGCTCAACGAGGTGGTGTGGCGCGGGGCCGACGCCTGGATCGCCGATCCCAAGGGCGCGACCGATCTCTGGGTGACGTTCAAGGTCTGGGCGACGATGCCCATCACCGTCGTCTTCACGCTGTTCCAGCTGCCGGTTCTGTCGAAGTATGCGCCGGACCCGGAGCACCCGCCCGCGCCCGGGGGCGAACCGAGCATTTAGCCCGGCGAGCGCCCGGCTCGCGAACCTCTGAATCATCGCAGCCTGGCCGGCCGGTCACCAGTTCGCCTTGAGCGTATGGGTGAACTGCGTCCAGCCGATGCAGCCGCGGCCCCGGCTGGAGCAGGCCTGAACGGCGAAGGCGTAGGGACGCTCGGCCTTGATGGGGAACTGGAACTGCGGCACCGAGAGTTTGACGGGTCCCCGGGTCGGGATGTCGGTGTGAACGAGGTCGGGCAGCATGACGTAGAACACGTTGTAGCCCGGACGCTGGCTCGACACCTCGACGTAATGCATCATCACACGGTCATCATCCCGGCCGTGC
>DASZTU010000287.1:0-4367 GCA_035547975.1 Devosiaceae bacterium
CCGGCCGTTTGCGGAACGCGTGGGCCCGCCAGAGCTCGAAAATCCCGGTCGCTTCCTCGGGGCTGATGGCCTCGAAGCGGCGGCGCACGTTCTGCCGGTCGGCGTCGGTGGGCAGGTCGCGCCACGGCAGGCAGGCGACGATCGCCTCGAACAGGTCGGGGCCGATTTCGAGGGCCCGCGCCGCGACGGTCACCGCCACATAATCCTGTCCGGCGAGCCACTTGACGAAGACTTCCGGCTGGATCCGGAGCTGCACCGCCAGGGTCGCCGCCACGTGATGGCCATAGCCGAAGCGGGCGAAGCGCAGCAGCGCCCTTTCGTCGAGCTGGCGGCGGTCGGAGAGCGCCTTGACCTGGTTGTAGGCGACCTTCCACTCCTGGCTCGAAAAGCCGGCGCGGTTGCGCATGCGGTTATAGACGACGGCGTGGACCTTGCCCGCCGTGACCGGATCGACCCGCTTCGCCTCCTGCCCGAGCGTTTCGAGGATCTTGCTCGCCGCCACGCTGATCTCGTCGCGCAGCGCATCCCAGTTGATGTCCTTGCGACCGCGCAGGCTCGCGGCGATTTCAGGGCTCTGGTCGGCCATGGTGATGAGCCGGTCGAGCGCCGCCTGGCTGATCACCGCATTGTTGTTCTTGACCAGCCGGCCGACCGACGTGGGCCCGCCATATTCGACGATCGCGTCCCCCACCCGCTCGGGCACGCTCTCGCGGCCGGCAATGGCGGTGCGGTGCGCCTCCCCGTGCGTGGTGATGATGTCGATCAGGTCGTCGTCCGACAAAACGTTCGAAAATTCGAGCAGCGGCTGGGCCACCTCTATGGTGTCGTTGGCGAGCTTCACCACCACCATTCCCGGCGCCCGCTCGAGGGGCGCCAGAAGCTTGGAGACGTGGGCCCGGGCCTCTACCTCGACGAGCGCCGCCAGTTGGCAGAGCACCTCGTCGTACTGGGCCACCTGCTCGTCGTCGCAGCGATCGGAGACGAACGAGTAGAGCTGGGCCATGTTGCGGAACAACTGGTCGCGTTCCATGGTATTGGCATCGCCATTCAGGACCCGGAACGTCGAGAAGGCGCGCTGTGCGTCTTCGTTGTCTTGCATGTGCTGTTCCCCCGGCGTCTTGCCGCTGATCGCCGAAAGCTGACACGCGAGGCTCGCCAGCGCTTGAAGTCAGGCCGGGGGATTTGTTTCAAGTTTTATCGGTGTAGCGCGTGGCGGCGGCCGGGGTTCGCGGCAAGCTCACGGGCGGGTGGCCTGCCTCCCCTGCCTGACGCTTTTGGCCGAAAAGATCATCAGCGCAATCCAGACGAGAACGAAGCTCACGAGGCGCACCGGGTTGAGGTGCTCGCGAAAGAAGGTGATCGCGAGCATGAACTGGATGGAAGGGGCGATGTACTGGAACATTCCCACCGTGGTGAGGCGCAGGCGCTGCACCGCATAGGCGAAGAGCAGCAGCGGCGCCGCGGTCGCCGGCCCGGTCGACAGCAGGAGGAGCGCGGTGCGCAGATCGGTGAACTCGGCACCCCCGGCGGTCAGGGCCGAATAGGCGAGGTAGGCCAGGGCGACGGGCGTGAGCAGCACCGTCTCGACGAAGAGACCGGTCGCCGAGTTGGCGCGCACGGTCTTCCTGAAAAAGCCGTAGAGGCCGAAGGTCAGCGCGAGCGTGAGCGAAATATAGGGCACAGTTCCAAGGCCGATCGCCTGGATGCCGATGGCGACGAGGGCAAGGAAGAGCGCCGCCGTCTGCCCGCGGCTTTGGCGTTCGCCGAGAAACAGCATGCCCATGGCCACATTGACCATCGGGTTGATGAAGTAGCCGAAACTGCCTTCGAGGACGTGGCCCGACTGGATGGCGTAGATATAAACCAGCCAGTTGGCGGCGAGCAGCACGGCTGAGAGCAGCAGCGTTGCCGCCGTGCGGCCATGAGCCAGCACGGCCCTGACTTCCTGCCAGCGGCCCGCGCCGAGGATCGCGACGCCGACCACGACGAGGGAGCAGACCGTGCGCGCCGCGACCACGACGAAGGGGTCGACGGCGTCCAGAAAGTAGAAGAGCAGCGGCAGGAAACCCCACCACAGATTGGCGCCCAGGGCCGCGAGCACGCCGCTCCGAACCTTGCGCGCCGCCTCTGCCCCGTCTCCGGCAATGACTCCCATCTCGCCTCCCCGCCGCCCCGCGGCGAGGAGGCTTCTAGCAACCGGGGAGCGTGGGCGCCATTCAGAGTCTGCGGCAATTTCCGGACATCCGCGCGGACGCCGCACGGAAGCCAACCTTTGCCGCGCCGATGCGTTGTACGCACACGCAGATGGAGGATGCGATGAAGCCAATCATCACCTGGGTCGTCGTCGCGGACGGCGCCGAAGCGCGCGTGCTCGAAAACCGGGGGCCGGGGAAGGGACTCGTCCCGGTCAAGGGGCTGCATTTTTCGCAGCCGCGCCTCAGGGCGCAGGACATCGTCACCGACCGGCCGGGCCGCAGCTTTTCCTCGGTCGGGCATGGCCGCAGCGCCGTCGAGCCGCACACCGATCCCGTCGCCTATCTGGAGCATGGGTTCGCCAAGCGGGTAGCGGAGGCGCTCAAGGCCGCCCACTCGGAAGGCGCCTTCGACCGGCTCATCATCGCCGCTGAACCGGTATCGCTCGGGAACCTCCGCGAGGTTCTGTGCGATGCGGTCGACAAGACGGTGATGGCCGAGTTGCCGAAGGATCTCACGAAGGTGCCGCTCGCCGACCTGCCGCGGCATTTCGAGGACATTCTCGCGGTTTAGTCGTCCCCGGCGTCCTCGCCGCCGCCCGAAAGGGCCTCCAGGAACTCGAGCAGCAGCGGATCGAAGCGCTCCGGGCTTTCGAGCATGGGGAGGTGCGCCGTGCCTTCGAGTACCACGGCGAAGGCGTTTTCCAGCACCTCCTCGAGCTCCTCATGCCGCTCGACGATGTGGGGAAAGTCGAGGCCGCCGACCACCAGCAGGGTCGGCGCGGTGATCGTCGTGAGGCCGGGCTCGGCGGAATCGGGCTCTTCTGCCGCAACGGCCGGCCGCTGCAACCGCGCGCCGTTCATTTCGAGGAACGCCTCGCGGGCCTCCCCCTCAACCCGGCCCTCATTCTCGAGCGGCCCATCGAGCCAGAGATGCGCGTCGATGCGGTTGACACTGGTCCACTGCCCCCGTTCCGCCGCGTAGCTGCGGGTATCGAGCAGTTCCTCGATCTCTTCCGGCAGATCGGGTTCCGGGGCCCCGCTCAACTCGGTGCCGACCAGCACGAGGCCGATCGTGCGGTCCGGGTTTTCGATGGCGAAGTCGATCGCCAGCGCTCCGCCCTCCCCGGCCCCGACGAGGATGACGGCGTTCATGCTCAGCCGGTCGAGCAGACCCTCGAGGTCGTCGAGGTGCGCAAACGGGCGCTCCGGCGAACGGCTCTCCCCGAAGCCGCGGCGATCGTAGCCCACCACGTGGAAGCCTTCGGCGGCGGCGGCGGCCATCTGCCCCGCCCAGACCCGCCGGTCGGCAACATCGGGATGGAGGAAGACCACGGGCAAGCCGAACCCCCCGGCCTCGCCGACCAGCGTCGCCCCGTCGAAACTCACCTCGAACCGATCCATCTTGCCTTTCCGCTCCGAAGGCCCGCTCAGCGCTGCGCGACGAGGAACAGGCGCGGAAAGCGCAGCAGCACCTTGCCGTCGGCAGCCGGCGGATAAGCCCGGGCGATGCGCTCCTGATATGTCGCAAGAAAGGCGACCCGCTCCGCCTCTCCCAGCGGATCGATGAAGGGCCGCAAACCCGTGCCCTTCACCCATTCGACGATCGCAGCGGCATCGGCCAGCACGTGGTTGTAGATCGTGTGCCAGATGTCGAGGCGCGAGGCGAAGGGCCGCAGCGCATCATAGAATTCGCGTACCGGCGCGAGGGTCGGGCGCGAGGCTCCGCGCAGGCGCTCGGCCCAGGGCCCGGAGATAGCGACGTCGCGCATGGCCTGGTGCGAGGGCTCGGCGACGTTGTCGGGCATCTGCACCGCCAGCACGCCACCCGGCGGCAGCGCGGCCAGGACCCTCGGCAGCTGCGTCAAATGGCCGGGCACCCACTGGTAGATCGCGTTGGCGAAGACGAGGTCGACATCGGGACCGGGCGTCCAGTGCGCGGCGTCGGCAGTCTCGAAGGTGAGGCGGGGCAGCCGACGACGCGCTTCCTCCAGCATGGCCGGCGAGCTGTCGAGCCCGACGATCGCGGCTTCCGGAAAGCGCTCGGCCAGGAGCTCGGTCGAGTTGCCGGGGCCGCAGCCCATGTCGACGACGCGGCGCGGGCGGTCGAGCGGCACCTGGTTGAGCAGGTCGCGCGCCGGGCGCGTCCGCTCGTCCTCGAACTTCAGGTAGGTG
>DASZTU010000288.1:0-3370 GCA_035547975.1 Devosiaceae bacterium
CCGGGCGGGCGCTGGGCCATCCTCGGCGTGATCGTGGTCATCGTCGGTTTCTGGCTGCTGCAGTGCGTCTATACCATCGCGCCGCAGGAAGTCGGGGTGGAGATGCTGTTCGGGAAGCCCAAGGCCGAGCTGGCAAGGCCGGGGCTGCACTTCCTGCTGTGGCCGATCGAGACGGTCGAGCGCGTGGTCACCACCGAGAACCAGACCGAGATCGGCAGCGTCAACGGCTCGAGCAGCCGGCGCAACAATGAGGGGCTGATGCTTTCGGCGGACCAGAACATCGTCGACGTGAAATTTTCCGTGCTCTGGTCCATCACCAATCCCACCGACTTCCTGTTCGATGTGCGCGACCCCGAGGACATGGTCCGCGGCGCCGCCGAGAGCGCCATGCGCGAGGTGGTGGGCCGCCGTCCGGCGCAGGATATTTTCCGCGACGACCGGGCGGGAATCGCGCTCGAGGTGCAGAAGATCACGCAGGGCATTCTCGACAGCTACAAGCTGGGCGCGCATGTGACGCAGATCGCGATCGAGAACGTTGCGCCGCCCGCCGAAGTAGCGGACGCCTTCGACGAGGTGCAGCGCGCCGAACAGGACGAGGACCGCTTCCAGGAAGAGGCACGCCGGGACGCCAACACGGTGCTCGGTCAGGCGCGCGGCCAGGCCGCGCAGATCCGCGAGGACGCCGCCGCCTACAAGGACCGGGTGGTCAAGGAGGCGCAGGGCGAGAGCGCCCGCTTCACGGCGATTTACGAGCAATACATCAAGGCGCCCGAAGTGACGCGTCGCCGCCTCTACCTCGAAACGATGGAGCAGGTGCTCGGCGGTGCCAACAAGGTGGTGGTCGACAAGTCGGCCCAGTCGAGCGGCGTCGTTCCCTACCTGCCGCTGCCGCAGCTGGCGCCCCAGTCTCCCGCGAGCGCGAAACCGCCCGCCGGGGCAGCCCCGTCCACCGGCAACCCCGGGGGAGCGGACGCGACGGCAACCGCCCCATCAACCACCACGTCCGGGAGCTGAGCCATGAACCGACTCATCGCGCTCGGCGTCGTCGCCGTCATCGCCCGTTATCTGCTGTTCTCGTCGCTCTACGTGATCAACCCGCGCCAGCAGGCGATCGTGATGCGCTTCGGCCGGATCACGGATGTGAAGACGGAGCCGGGGCTCTACTTCAAGCTGCCGACGTCGCTCGTCGACAACGTGCAGATCGTCGACAACCGCCTCCTGCGCTACGACATCGCCAACATGACGCTGCAGGTGAAGGACGGCAAGTTCTACGTCGTCGACGCCTTCGTCACCTATCGCATTGCCGATCCGCGCAAGTTCCGCGAGCGGGCGCTCGGCAACCTCGATCTCGTCGAGGACCGGCTCGGCGCGCGGTTCGATGCCGCGTTGCGCCAGGTCTATGGCCGGCGTGAATTCCAGGCGGCGCTCTCGGCCGAGCGCACCGACATGATGAAGCAGGCCCGCGATCTGATCCGGCCGGACATGGCGGACCTCGGCATCGACGTGGTGGATGTCCGGATTCTGCGCACCGACCTCACCGACCAGGTCTCGGCGCAGACCTACGACCGCATGAAGGCCGAGCGCCTCGCCCAGGCGGCGCTGCTGCGCGCCAATGGCCAGCAGGCGGCGCAGTCGATCCGGGCCATCGCCAATCGCCAGTCGATCGAGATCGTCGCCGACGCGACACGCGATTCGGAGATCCTGCGTGGCCAGGGCGATGCGACGCGAAGCGAAATTTACGCCCAGGCCTTCAACGCCGATCCGGAGTTTTACGAGTTCTACCGTTCGCTGCAGGCCTATCGCAGCGGGCTCGCAAGCTCCGGCACGACCATGGTGCTGGCGCCCGACTCGCAGTTCTTCAAGTATTTTGGCGATCCGGGGAAGGCCGTGGTGCCGAGCAATGCGGCGGCCCTGCAGTTGCCCGCCCTGCCCAAGGTGGCGCCGGTTCCGGACGTGATCCCCCCGGCGGACACCACCTCGCCCGAGCCGCCGGTCACCGGCCCCCCCGCCGCACCCGCCCCGGCGACGCCTGGTTCGGGGTCGACGTCGCCGGTCAGCCCGGCGCCTTCGACCGGAACGCAACCCGCCCCGGGATCGGCGCCACCGGCGGGATCGACGCCGCCGGCCGGAACCGATTCAACCGGGACGACGAACGTCGCGCCGACGATCACGGCCCCCGGCACCATCAAGCCGGGGACCACGGCGCCGGCTGACAGCGGTACGGCGCCGGCCCCGGCCAATTGACGGATTTCCTCGCGGCACTGGGCTTGGCCATCGTCATCGAAGGCCTCGTCTATGCCGCTTTCCCGGAGCAGATGAAAAAGTGGCTGCTGCAGCTCAGCGGCCAATCCGCGGCGCGCATTCGCGCCGTTGCACTTGTGTGTGCGGCTGTGGGTCTCGTGCTCTTGTGGATGGTGCGAGGGTAGCCCAGACTCGTCCGCCAATGGAGTCTCGGACGATGCAGTTGCGGAAGTGGTTGGCGGCCGGAGCGGCGGTGATGCTGCTCGCGTTTTCGGTCGGCGTGGTGGAGGCCGAGGGCCGGCAGGGGCCCCAATCGGTGGCGGCATTGGCCGCGCGGCTTTCACCCGCCGTCGTCAACATCAGCTCGACCCATCACGGGCTCCCGGGCGTGCCGCTGCCCAAGGTGCCGGACGGCTCCGACCCGAACCGCACCTCGGACGACGGGACCTCGAGCGGCACGGGCGACAGCGAGGCGATTCCGCCCGATGCGGAGAGCCTCGGGTCCGGCTTCATCATCAGCGCCGATGGGACCGTGGTGACCAACAACCACGTCATCGATGGCGCCGACGACGTCGAGGTCTATTTGACCGACGGCACCCACTGGCCCGCGAGGGTTTTGGGTACCGACAGCAAGACCGACATCGCCGTACTCAAGATCGAGGCGAAGAAACCGCTGCCCTTCGTGCAGTTCGGCGACAGCAATGCCGCCCAGGTCGGCGACTGGGTGATGGCGATCGGCAATCCCTTCGGGCTGGGCGGCTCGGTGACGCTCGGCATCGTCTCGGCCCGTAACCGCGACATCCAGTCGGGCCCCTATGATGCCTTCATCCAGACCGATGCCTCGATCAACCAGGGCAATTCCGGCGGCCCGCTGTTCGACATGGACGGCAAGGTCATCGGCATCAACACCGCGATCATTGCCGAGGGGGGCGCCTCGCTGGGCATCGGCTTTGCCATCCCCGGCGATCTGGCCAAGCCCGTGGTCGAGCAGCTCGAGGAATTCGGCGAGACCCGCCGCGGTTGGCTCGGTGTCGGCATTCAGGACGTGACGGACGATATCGCCGCGGCGGTGGGCCGCCCGGACGCCCATGGCGCGATGGTGACGGATGTGACCAGCCCCGGCCCCTCG
>DASZTU010000289.1:0-8246 GCA_035547975.1 Devosiaceae bacterium
TCATCCGGCGCCGGGCCGGGCGCCACCCGGCCGCTGCCGGCCAGAAGGTGCCCTCGAGGCCGCCATGCAGCGGCAGCCTCATGGTCCGGCGGTCCGTGCCTACGAACCGCGCCGCCTGATGCTTTTGGGCCGGGACGACTCCCGGGCCACCGGTCTCCACTGCCGATCACTCGTCATGATCTCGCGACGGCAGCGGATGGGGAAGGATAGCGCCGCCGCCGGGGACGCGGATTGATTGTTTGCCTCCGCCCTTTCCGCCCGGTCCTCCTGCGCGTCGCGCGGGGATAGCGGGGCGTGGGGGGAGGGAGAGGGCCGGCGCCGGGTTTGGGGCTCATGGTTCGAGGCTCGCTGCGCTCGCACCTCACCATGAGGAGGGCGGGTAGGGGCCTCACCTGCGGAATGACCGCGGAATGACCTCAGGTTCAGCACGATGGTCTTGGCAAGGGCCCCCTCGGAGGCCCCCTCAGTAATGACCTCACCCTGAGCCTGTCGAAGGGCGAGGTCCGGGGCAATCATGCCCGACGGGACCCCCCGTTCACCTCGCCCCTTTGGGGAGAGGTCGGATTGCGCAGCAATCCGGGTGAGGGGGCCGTGGGAACTTCAGGTACCGCCCGCTCGCCATTCGGCTTGGGTGAGGAGCGCGGAACCTCGCGACTTTCCATCCAGCGTTGGCACCGGGCCCAAGCCCCCCGTCACCCGCCGCTGCGGTTGGGGCCTCATGGTTCGAGGCTCGCTGCGCTCGCACCTCACCATGAGGGGGGAAGGGCCCCCCGTGGAATGACCTCAGGTTCAGCGCTATGGTCCTGGGAAGGGCGCCCCTCGCAGGCCCCCCACCAGGACCTCACCCTGAGCTTGTCGAAGGGCGAGGTCCGGGCCGCGAATCCCACCCTCGTCATGGCCGGGCTTGACCCGGCCATCCATCCCACCGCGCCGCACGTGCGGGCGGAAAGGCTGGCTGGATCCCCGGGTCAAGCCCGGGGATGACGGTAGTTGGAGATTGGTTTGGGTGCACTCACACGCCACATCCCCGGCGTCATTCCCGCGAAAGCGGGAATCCATCTTGGCCAGGAAAACCGTCCGCTTCGGCACCACCATTCGCTCGGAATCGCCTGAAGCGCGACTCCTCCCGCCCCGCGCCGGGGAGCATCTGGCCACCCCCACCCCTGACCCCTCCCCGCCAGGGGGAGGGAGACGGCTACCGCTGCGGTTGGGGCCTCATGGTTCGAGGCTCGCTGCGCTCGCACCTCACCATGAGGGGGCACGCCTCTGGTGTCCCCGGCCCATGGTTCGACAAGCTCACCATGAGGGTGGGGGTGGGGCAGGCCTGTGCGCCGAAAGGACCTCACCTCATGAGCACTCACCCCAACTACCTCACCCTGAGCCTGTCGAAGGGCGAGGGCCGGCTCGATCGTCGAAGGGCGGGGGCCGGGCCTGATCCTCGTCTCGTCCGTGCTCGACCCGGGGCAAGCCCGGGGAAGAGAACAAGGCCCACCAAAACCTCCTCCAAAACGCTTGACCAGGCTTTCCGCCGGTGCCATCGTTCACTATAAGGATCATCGTTCAGTCAGATGAACGAATTGATCACTGGGCCTGTCCTGAGGAGGAGGAAAGTCTTGACTGAAAACCACACCGCCCGCCCATCCCACGCCGTTGGCCGCCGGCAGGTTCTGGCCGGGCTCGCGGCCGCCCCGATCGCGCTGGCCGCCGGCTCCCGCATGAGCTTCGCCGCCCCGACCGGCACCCTCTCGATCGCGGTGCTCGATTTTCTCGAGGTGTCGCTGAAGCCGGTCTTTGCCGCCTATGAGGCCGCGCGCCCCGGCGTGAAGGTCGACTACAGCCTCCTGCCCTCGACCGCGGCGGAACTGCGCCAGACGCTGCTGTCGCGGCGCATGGCCAACAAGCTGCCGGACATCACCTACCTGGCCGACATCTACGCGACCCAGTTCGCCGAGGCGGGCATTACCGCCGACATGCGGAATTTCCTCAATTCCGGCGGGCCGATCAAAATGGATTCGTTCGCCAAGACCTTCCTCGACCAGTACCTCGTCGCGAGCGGCCCCAAGAAGGGCGGCTATTACGGCCTGCCGCAGGGCGCCGACACGGTCGTGCTGTTCTACAACAAGAAGCATTTCGACGACGCCAAGCTGCCCTATCCCGACGACAGCTGGGATTTTGCCAAGCAGGTCGAAGTCGCGACCAAGCTCACGCAGAAGAACGGCGGGACCACGACCCGCTACGGCCTCGGTGTCTCCGTGCCCTGGCACGCGACCTACGTGCCCGGCATCGTCGCCCTGGGCGACACGCTGCTCGACGACAAGGGGCTGTTCAAGCTGACCTCGGACGCGGCGGTAAAACTCTTCACCATGTACTGGGACCAGGTGAAGGCGGGCGTCTTCGCCAGCAACACCCAGCTTACCCAGCTCGGGCAGCTCCAGGGCGCGTTCGGCTCGGGTACCGCCTCGATGATCCAGTCGGTTCGTGCGCTCGTGCCGCTCATCCGCCAGACCATCAAGGACGACTGGGACGTCGCCATGGAGCCCATGATCAACGGCTCGCGCCACACCGGCATGGGCTCGATCGCGCTCGCGACGACCCCCGAGGGCGAGCAGAACAACAAGGACCTCTGCTACGACTTCCTGACCTGGTTCTATGCCGAGGATGGCGGGATGAAGGTCCTGACCTCGACCTATGCGGTCGTGCCGCCGGTCGTCGCCCTCTACGACAGCCCCATCTGGACCAAGCTGCCGCCGCCGCCGGCCAATGTAAAAGTCTTCTCCGAGTCCATCCAGTACGGCAACGAGAACCCGACGACCATTCCGGCCGACGTGCAGGCGGTGGTCGATTCGGAACTCCTCAAGGCCGAGCAGGCGGTGGTGCTCAACGGCGCGGCGGTCGCCGATGCGCTCAACACCGCGCAGGGCACCATCAACGACGCCATGTCGCGCAGTCTCGCCAACAACTCCTGACCTGGAGTTTACTGCCCGGCGGCGGCCCAGCCTGCCGCCGGGTAGCTTTTGGTCGGCCAGCTCGTGGAAGTGAACAAGATCGTGACGCATGTCGACGCGCCGGCAGGCGCGGGCCTTTCTGCACCCAACGTCAACCGCAGCAGCGGGTCGGCCCGTCCGGCCCGCCGGCGGGGGCGGCGCTGGTTCGATGCGGCCGCCACCCTCTGGTCGCTGCTCTTCGTCGTGCCGAACTTCGTGCTGTTTGCGATCTTCATCGGCATTCCGGTGATCGCCGCCTTCGCGCTCAGCCTCTTCGACTGGAACATGATCGCCGATCCGCGCTTCGTCGGGTTGCAGAACTATGCCGACATCCTGAGGGACCCGCGCGCGGTCAATTCGATCGTCAAGACGGTCTATCTCGTCGTCCTCGGCGTGGTTCCGACCGTGCTCCTCTCCTTCGGCATGGCGGTGCTGATCAACACGCGTTTCATCGGCTACACGGTCGTGCGGACGCTCTACTTCCTGCCGATCGTGATCTCGTTCGTCGCCTCGGCGGTCCTCTGGCGCTTCATCTACGATCCGCGCGTCGGCCCCATTAACGCGCTGCTCGGCGCCATGGGCATCAACGGCGTCAACTGGCTGCAGAGCACCGCCTGGGCGATGCCGGCCATCTCGCTGGTGATCGTCTGGCTGCGCCTGCCGCTCAGCATCATCCTCTATCTGGCGGCGCTGCAGCAGATCAACGCCCAGCTCCTCGAGGCGGCCGAGATCGACGGCGCCAATTCCTGGCAGAAGCTCGTCCACGTCATCTGGCCCAATGTGAAGCCGGTGACCTTCCTCATCGTCATCATCAACCTCAGGGGCATCATCTTCGATTCCTTCGACGTGGTGCAGGTGATGACCGGCGGCGGGCCGCTCGATTCGACCGACATCCTCATCAAGTACATCTACGACCTGGCCTTTGCGCAGCTGCGCCTCGGCTATGCCAGCGCGCTTTCGACCATGCTCTTCATCATCGTTGCCGGCCTCGCCCTCGTCTTCACCCCGCCGCGCGCCACGGCCACGGGAGGCCAGCGATGATCGTCGGCCACCCCTGGCGCCGGCGCGCCCACGTCACCGCCGTGATCGTCGTCGGCCTCCTGATGGCGGCCCCGTTCTACTGGCTGATCATCAATTCGCTGAAGACCGCCCAGGAAGTCGTCGGCTATCCCCCGACCTGGTTTCCGCACGACATCCGCTGGCAGAACATCGCCGACGCGCTCGACCTGCTGAGCGTCCAGTCGGTCATCAACTCGCTGATCTTCACGGTCTCGGTCACCATCTGCCAGCTGATCCTCGTCATCATGACGGGCTTCGCCATCGCCAAGATGCCCTTCCCGGGCCGCACGCCGCTGCTCTGGCTCTACATCATCACGCTGTTCGTGCCGTTCCAGGTGGTGCTCATCCCCACCTTCATCATCGTGCGCGACCTCAACTGGATCGACTCCTACTGGGGCCTGATCGTGCCGGTGGTGGCGCAGACGAGCTTCGGCGTCTTCGTCTTCAGGCAGTTCTATGTCTCGCTGCCCGACGAGTTGCTCGATGCGGCCCGGCTGGACGGCGCCAACTGGGGCGACATGTTCGTCCGCATCGTCCTGCCGCTCTCCGGCCCGCCGATCGCGGCCTATACCGCGGTCACCGTCCTCACCGCCTGGAACATGTATGTGTGGCCGCTCATCGCGACGACCCGCAACGACATGCGCGTGCTGCCGCTCTCGATCGCGGCGCTCGCGACGCCTTCCTCGCAGGTGCCGGGCAACGTCGCCATGATGGCCGTGCTGATCTCGACGCTGCCCATCATCGTCATTTTCGTCTTCTGCCAGCGCTACTTCATCAATGGCCTCGGCGGCGCGCTGAAAGAATAGGTTTCGGAGGTTATCGTCTTGAACAAGGTGCCAATCTGCCTCGTGGGCTGCGGCGGCATGGGAAGCCGGCACGTGCAGGGGTTCGCCGCCCTTGCCCGCACGGGAATGTCCAATGTCGAGCTGGTCGCGGTCTGCGACGTGCGCGAGGACAACGCCCTGCGCGTCGCCGGCGAAGCCGAGGCGGCGCTGGGCGTGCGCCCGAAAATCCACCGCTCGATCGCCGATGCCATCGCCGACCCCTCGATCGTCGCGTTCGACGTGGTGACTGAAGCCTTCAGCCACCTCTCGGTCGTGCTGCCGGCGCTCGAAGCCGGCCGGCACGTTCTCTGCGAGAAACCGCTCGCGCTGACGGTGAGGTCCTGCCGCGCCCTGATCGACGCGGCGCGGAAGGGCGGCGCCGTGCTCGCCACGGCCGAGAACTATCGCCGCGACCCAACCAACCGCCTCGCCAAGGCGGTGATCGACTCCGGCCTCCTCGGCCCCATTCACCTCATGATCCAGACGATGATCGGCGGCGACGACAAGATCATCATCACGCCCTGGCGGCACTTCAAGGACAAGGGCGCCATCGGCCTCGACATGGGGGCGCACCTCACCGATCTCGCGCAGTACTATTTCGGCGACTTCCAGTCGGTGTTCGGCCAGGGTTTTATCGCCGAACCGATCCGCCGCCGGCGCGCCCAGCCGGAGATGCAGACCGAGGCCTACCTCAAGCGCTTCCGCGAAATCCCCGAGGAGATCACCGCGACCGGCGAGGATTCCTTCGTTGCGACCTTCCGCATGCAGTCGGGTCTTTCGGTGCAGATGGCCTATGTGCCGTCGGGGCCGGGACAGGGCTATCGCCAGCGCACGGTCCATGGCCGCAACGGCTCGCTCGAGATCTTCAACGACCGCACGGGCCAGCCGCCGGTCCTCCACCTCGCCGATGGCGATCTCACGGGGCAGGCGCTCGCCGATCGCCTCGGCTTCCGGCTCGATGCCCTGACTGAAAAGCTCTATGGCGGTGTCGCCTACCAGCTGCCTTGGGCGGAGACCGACGCCGGGCTCCTCGCCATCGAAATCCACGATTTCGCGGGGGCAATCCTCGAGCGGCGCCCGCCCGAGGTCGATGGCTGGGGCGGCCTCACCGCCGTGGCCTCGGTGCTCGCGGCCTATGAGAGCGGGCTCGCCGGCCGGTCCGTGACCATGGAGGAGGTGCTCGAAAGCCGCGTCTCCGCCTACCAGGACGAGATCGATGCCGCGCTGGGGCTGTTGCCCGGCTCGGCGTCCCACGCCGCGTGAGGTGAAATTGGCTGACACTCCCCCCCTCGATGCCATCCCCCTGAGCCTGATGCAGAGCCAGCCGGTCAAGCAGGTCGCGATCGTCGTGCGCGACCTCGAGGCCTCCTGCCGCGCCTATTGGGAGCACCTGCGCATCGGCCCCTGGACGGCCTTCGAGTATACGCCGGCCTTCCTCAAGGAGATGACCTATATGGGCCAGCCGGCGCCGTTTTCCCTGCGGCACGCGCTCGCCTGGAAGGAAGGCCAGCAGTTCGAGCTGATCCAGCCGCTCGAGGGACCCTCGATCTTCGCCGATCACCTCGCCCAGCACGGCGAAGGCCTGCACCACGTCGGCATCTACGTGCCCGACCATGCCAGGGCGGTCGCCGAAATCACCGCGGCGGGGTTCGCCTGCCTCCAGAGTGCCAAGGGGTTTGGCGCGACGGGCGACGGGGCCTTTGCCTATTTCGCCTCGCCCAACCTCCCCGGCGCCATCATCGAGCTCATCGGCGCGCCGTCCGTGCGCCGCGAGCCGCTTTTCGTCTACCCGCGTCCCGAGGAATCCCAAAAGTGAAGATCGAGAAGATCGAAACCTTCGTCGCCCACAACTGGATGTTCGTCCAGGTCACGACGGATACCGGAATCACCGGGGTGGGTGAATCCACCTTTTTCGGCTTCCCCGACGCCACGGCCCTCGTCGCCCAGAAATTCGGCGACCGGCTGATCGGCGAGGACCCGTCGCGCATCGAGTACCACAACCTCAGCCTCCACCGCGCCTATTCGATGCGCGGCATGGCGATCGGCGGGGCGATCTCGGCCATCGACCAGGCGCTCTGGGACATCAAGGGCAAGCGCCTCCAGGCGCCCGTCTGGGACCTGCTCGGCGGCCGCGCCCGCGACCGCGTCCGTGCCATGCTGGTCGTTCCCTATGGCACGATCGAGGAGGTCGTCGCCAACTCGAAGAAGGCCGTCGCGGAGGGCTACACGGCGCTCAAGATCATGGTCTACCAGCCGGAGCACCACCTGATGCGCTTCGGGGCAAAGGTCCAGGACATGGTCGACCGGATGGCGGCGCTGCGCGAGGCGCTCGGCTGGGAGATCGACCTCGGCATCGAGCTCCACCGCAACATGGCGTTCGGCGAGTCCATTGCCGCGATCCGCGAATTCGAGCAATTCCGCCCGATCTTCGTCGAGGATCCCATTCCGCCAGATAGCGTCCTCTCCTTCGGCGAGGTGGCCGAAAAGACGCGCGTGCCGATGGCGGCGGGCGAGCGCAACACCACGATCTGGGAGTTCCGCGAATATGTGGAGCAGGGGGGCGTGCACCACGTCCGCCCGGATGTGGGCATCGCCGGCGGCATCACCGGCACGCGAAAAATCTGCGCCCTCGCGGAAGCGCACCACCAGGGCGTGATCCCGCACGCCGTGCCTTCGGGGCCGGTCGCGACGGCGGCGCAGGTGCACCTCGGCGTTGCGGTCCCGAACTGGGAAGTGCAGGAGCACCAGCCGCAGGATCGCGCCCCCTGGATCAAAGCGGTCAAGGCCATCATCCCGGTCGTCGACGGCCATTTCCTGCCGCCCGAGGCGCCGGGCCTCGGCATCGAGCTCGATGTCGAAGGACTCAAGTCCATCCCGATGTCGGCCAAGGTGCCGCAGACCGCCCAGCGCGAAGACGGCGCGGTGGCCTTCCGGTAGTACCCATGATCGTCGACAGTCACACTCACGCCTGGGCGCGCTGGCCTTACCAGCCTGCCGTCCCCGACGCTTCCACGCGCGGCTCGGTCGAGCACCTCATCTATGAGATGGATCTCAACGGCACCGACCGCGCGGTGATCGTCTCGGCGCGCATCGACGACAACCCGGACAACAACGAATATGGGGCCGAGGCGGTGCGGCGCTATCCCGGCCGGCTGCACCAGTTCGCCGACGTCGATTGTTCGTGGTCACCTGAATACCACACGCCCGGCGCCGCGGCGCGGCTCGCCGCCATTGCCGGCCGGCTGCCGATCGACGGCTTCACGCACTATGTGGGGCCGCAGAATGATGGCTGGTTCCGCTCCGAGGAAGGCATGGCCTTCTTCCGGCTCGCCGCCGAGCGGGGGCTCATCGCCTCGATCGCCATGTCCCCGGCCTGGGC
>DASZTU010000290.1:0-5576 GCA_035547975.1 Devosiaceae bacterium
TCGAGAGCGCGCCGGGCTTCTGCCTGCCGGTCTTTTCGGCGTAGGCGATCGCCTCGTCCATGCGCGCGCGCGTCCAGTTGGAGCCGCCGAAAATGCCGCGGACGCGGCCGGCCTTCGCTTCGGCGTCCATGGCGTCGACGAATTCGCCGACCGGCACGTCGAGATTGTCGCGGTGCATGAAGTAGATGTCGAGGTAGTCGGTCTGCAACCGCTCGAGCGTCTGCGTTAGCTGCTTGCCGATCTGGTCTGGGTAACAGAGCGGGGTGTGCGCGCCCTTGCCAATGATCACCATATCGTCGCGCACGCCGCGGTTCTTCTGCCACTCCCCGAGCAGTTTTTCGGTGTAGCCGGCGGCATAGACATAGGCGGTGTCAAAGATGTTGCCGCCCGCCTCCCAGAAGGCGTCGAGCATGATCGAGCCCGAGGAAAAGGTGCGAAAATCCTCGAACCCCATGGCCACCCGGGAGGCCTGCTTGGAAAGGCCGGGAATATCGCGCTTGGCGATGCGGGTGCCGTTGGGGCCGAGCCTGCGGCCGGAAATGGTCGTCACGCGCCGGTCGGCCTTCTCGATGTCGTATTCGAGCCCGGTATCGGCGCGCCATTTGTCCTGCACGCGCAGGTTCCCGAGGCTGTCGGCCCAGCTCATGCCGGGCCAGCCGAATTCCTGCCGGCCGGCGAGGATCGCCTCGCCCGCCGCGTCCGCCTCGAAGGCGTAGAGCCAGCGCGGCTCGTTGACCTCAATGGTCTGCGGCTTGCCCTCGCGCGGTATGATCTCGATCCGGCCGATGCCGCCCTGGCGGCCGCTGGCGAACCAGAAATCCTTGACCTCGATGCGCCCGGTCGTGCCGTAAATGCGCAGCGTGTTGTCCTGCTGCAGCGAGATGGCGCAGGAGCACTCGGCGATGATGCCATTGGGGAAAGTGAGGATCGCGGCGGCCCATTCGTCGGTCCGCTCGCCGCCGAGGGTGCCGGTGCCCGAGACTTTCACGGGATCGAGGAACGGCTTGTTGGCCGCGGCGCCCGCGATCAGCCGCGCCATCGAAACCGGGTAGCCGCCGACGTCGAGGATGGCGCCGCCGGCGAGGTCGTTGGCGTAGAGCCGGTGCTCGGGCATGAATTTCGGCATGGCGAAGCCGAAGCTCGACTGGATCAGCCGGACCTCGCCGATCGCCCCCTGCCGGATCAACTCGACGAGCCGCAGCGTCTGGGGGTGGAGGCGGTACATGAAAGCCTCGCCCATGAACGTCCCCGCCTTGCGCGCGGCGTGAAACATCGCATCCGCCTCGAAAGCGGTGAGCCCCATCGGCTTCTCGATCAGGGCGTGCTTGCCCGCCTCGGCGGCCCTGATCCCCCACTCGGCGTGAAAGGTGTGGGGCGTTGCGACATAGACGGCGTCGACTTCGGGATCGGCGAGCAACGCCTCGTATCCCTTGAGCACCCGCGCGCCGGCAAAATCGTTGGCGAGGCCGGGCCGGTTCGGGTCGCGGCTCGCGACGGCGACGAGTTCGCCCGTCCGGGAGTGCTCGACGCCGCCGGCAAAGGCCTTGGCAATGCCACCGGGGCCGATGATGCCCCAGCGAATCTTTCCGGATGCGCCAACCATGTCTCTCTCCCGTCGTCGACCGTGCCGTTGCGGCGGTCGCCGTTATGGCAAAGCGGGCGGTGCGGCGAAAGCCCGGGCGCGCGGGAATCCGTCTCCGTGCATTCCGTCCTGGGGCACTTGGCGCGTTCCGTCTTGGCGCATGCGCGGCGAGCGGCTAGAGCAGTTGCGGCAGGGAGGGCGCAGGGATGTTCGTCGTCGGCGGGGAAAGCCTCATCGATCTGGTGTCGGAGCCGGTCGGGCCGGACGGCGTGCTGCGCCTTGCGGCGCATGCCGGGGGCTCGCCCTACAATTGCGCCATCGCGCTCAGCAAACTCGACAACGATACCGGATTTCTCTGCCCGTTCTCGACCGACCGGTTCGGCGATCTGCTGCTCGGCCCGCTGGCGGCGTCGGGCGTGCACCAGCTCTTGGGCGAGCGGGTCAAGGCCCCCTCGACGCTCGCCGTCGTGACCTTCGAGGGCATCAACGCGCGCTACCGTTTCTACCGCGAGGCGGACCGGGCGTTCACGCGCGAGGGGCTGATCCGGGCGCTGCCGCCGGCCGTCGAGGTGTTTCAGATCGGGGGCTTTTGCCCGATCCTCGAAACCGACGCGGCGATCTGGCTCGAGGTCGCCCGTGCGGCGCAGGCGAGGGGTGCGCTCCTCTCGATCGATCCCAACGTCCGCCCCTTCCTGGTCGATGATTTCGACAGCTATCGCGCGCGGCTGGGGAAATTCCTCGACCTCGCGCACCTCATCAAGGTGTCCGACGAGGACCTCAAATGGCTCGACGCCGGCAAGTCGATCGAGCAGCACGCGGCCGACTTCCTCGCGCGGCCCAATTGCGGCCTCGTCGTCGTGACGCTGGGTGAGAACGGCTCCCGTGCCTTCACCCGGGCAGGGGAGGCGCGGGTCGGAATCTATGCGCCGCCGGTCTTCGGCGACACGGTGGGCGCCGGCGACTGCCTGATGGCGGGCGTGCTGACGGCCCTTTCGGAGCGGGGGGCGCTCGAGCCCGCGGCCCTCGGGACGCTGGATGCGGACGCGTTGTCGGGCGTGCTTCGGTATGGGGCGGTGGTCGCGGGGATCAATTGCGGTCGCAAGGGCTGCGTGCCGCCGACGCGCCAGGAGGTTGCGGCGGTGCTCTACGCGGTGGACTAAGCCGCGGCGGCAGGGTGTTATCCCCGTCGGGAACGCCGGGGCGCCGACTCGATTTTGTGCCGGGTCGCCATGGCGGCCTCCGTGCGTTTTTGAACGACGTGGAGAGCGGTGATGCGCGTGCTCAGATGGCTGCTTCTGGTGGTCGTGGTCGTCGGCATCGGGGTCGCGGTCTATCTCCTGAAGCCGGTCAGCGGCCCGGCGCGTGACCTGACCCTGACGGCGGACGCGACGCACGGGGCCTATGTGCTGGCGCTCGGGGGGTGCGTCGCCTGCCACACCGACACCAAGAACAACGGCCCGGAACTCGCAGGGGGCGCGCCGCTCAAGACGCCGTTCGGCGACTTCGTGCCGCCCAACATCACGCCGGACCCGGTTGCCGGCATCGGCAAGTGGACGCTGGCCGAGTTCTCGGATGCCCTCTCCAACGGCCATGGACCCAACGGCCACCTCTATCCAGTTTTTCCCTATACGAGCTACACCACGATGAGCGACCAGGACGTGGTCGATCTCTTTGCTGCGCTCAAGCAGGTTCCGCCCGTCAACAAGCCCGCGGCGCCGAGCCAGGTGTCGTTTCCGTTCAGCGTCCGGCTCGCCAACCTCGCCTGGCAGAACCTCTTTTTCGTGCCGCACCGCTTCCAGAAGGATCCGGCGCATTCCGACCTCTGGAACCGCGGCGCCTACATCGCCAACGGGCCCGGCCACTGCGTCGAATGCCACAGCCCGCGCAATCCCCTGGGGGCGATCGACAAAGGACAGGAATTCACCGGCGCGCCGAAAGGCTCGGTCGGCGGACGCGCGCCGCCGCTGACCAAGGAGGCGCTGTCGAAATTCTACGAGGAAGCCGACCTCGAGGACACGCTCAAGACCGGGGTCGCTTCAACCGGGGACGATCTCGGTGGCGAAATGGCCGAGGTGGTCAAGGATTCGACGTCCAAGTGGACCGACGACGACCGCCACGCGGTCGCGGCGTACCTGCTCGGGCTCGAGCAGTAGTCAGCGTTCGGGAAACACCTGCTTGGTTGCATCGCGATAGTGGCTGAGAACGCGCGTGATGCTCAGTGTGGTGTCCGTGTGGCGGTAGAAGATTGCGTAGCCCTCGGCGTAGAAACTCCGCAGGGCTTCGCCGAGCTCCGGCCGGCTCCGGCCGAGCAAGGGATTTTGCGCCAGTAGCGCGAACCTTTCGCTGATGCGCCGCAGCAGTTGATCCGCCGCGGGCGCATTGTTCACACGGACATAGAGCCAGATTTCGTAGAGGTCCCTGTCCGCCGCGTGCGTGCGGCGGACCTCAAGCGGCATCGGACTTGTGCTCCTCGTCGTAGCGCCGGTGTGCCTCGCGCAGGACGTCTTCCACGTCCCAGGGCCCGGCATCGCCGCTTTCGAGGCCCTTGCGGATTTCCTCGCGCAGCGCCTCGAGCCGGATCTGATAGAGCTGTTCCTGTTCCTCGAGCAGGCGCAGGGCATCCCGCATGACCTCGCTTGCCGAGGCGTAGCGGCCGCTCTCGACCAGCTGCTTGACGAAGGCTTCGAAGTGCTCGCCGAGGGTGTAGCTGGATGGCATGGCGGTGCTCCGGATCAACTGACTATCATTTTATGATAGTGGCCGGCGCGTTCCATCGCAAGGCCGGCAGCGCCGGGCGACCCACGCGGGCGGGCCCGCCGGCGGGATCAGCCGATGCCGGACAGCTCCGGCATGCGCCCCAAGGCGCGCGCGGCGGGGCCCGCGATCTCGGGCGGCACGGAAACTTCCTCGCTCATCGTGTGCAGCGACCAGAGGATGTTCTCGAGCGTGATGCGCTTGATGTGCGGGCAGAGGTTGCACCCCCGCAGAAACTCGATCTGCGGAAATTCGGCCGCGACGTTGTCGGAAACGGCGCATTCGGTGACCATGACCACCCGCCTCGGCCGGGCGGACCCGAGATAGTCGATCATCGCGGAGGTGGCGCCGGAGAAGTCGGCCGCGGCGAGCACCTCGGGCCGGCACGCTGGATGGACGAGGATCGCCGCGCCCGGATAGGCGGCGCGCAGCTCGCCGATATCCTCGGCGGTGAACGGGGCGTGGACTTCGCAGCTCCCCGCCCAGGTGATGATCTTCTTGCTCGTTTCGCGCGCGACGTTGCGGGCGAGGAACTGGTCGGGAACGAGGATCACCGTCTCGCCCGGCATGGCCTCGACCACGGCGCGTGCATTGGCCACCGTGCAGCAGGCGTCGCTCACCGCCTTCACCGCGGCCGAGGTGTTGATGTGGGCGACGACCGCGGCACCCCGGTATTGGGCGCGCATGGCCCGCACATCGTCGGCGGTGATCGAGGCGGCGAGCGAGCAGCCGGCGCGGCTATCGGGCATGAGCACGGTCTTTGTCGGCGCGAGGAGCTTTGAGGTCTCGGCCATGAAGAAGGCGCCCGCCTGGACGATCACCGACTGCGGTGCGTTGTTCGCCGCGAGCGCCAGTTGCACCGTGTCGCCGGCGATATCGGCCACGCCGTGAAAAATCTGCGGGGAGGTATAGCGGTGCGCGAGGATGACCGCGTCGCGCTCGTGTTTCTCGCGGTTGATGTGGACGATCAGCGGCGCGAAGAACGGCCACTCCACCGCCGGGATACGGTCCTTGACGCGGGCGAACACGTCCGCCGTTTCACGCTCGACGGCGGGCGTGAAGCGGAGGTCGTAGTGGCTGGCGAGGGTCGCCCGCGCCTGCGCGAGCGGCGTTGCGGCATTCATCAGCGGTTCCATCAGAGCCCCCGCTCGCGCCCGGGGCGCACGACGCGGCTGACTTAGGGAGTCCGCCGCGCGATTGCAATGAACGGGGTTGCGAAGGGCCGGCCAAACCCCTAACG
>DASZTU010000291.1:0-1954 GCA_035547975.1 Devosiaceae bacterium
CGCCTGCCGGAAGCGGTCGAGGTCGCCCTCGGCGATGGTGAACGAAACCCTGAGCGGGGACATCTGGGTGATGGTCACGAGCCCGCCGGCAGACGTATCGGCCGCGTGCACGACGTTCCCCGCCGAGGTGTTGACCGTGCCGACGCGGCCGTCGATCGGGGCCGTTATGGTCATATAGGAAAGCGTCACCTCGTCGGCCTGCAGCGCCGCCTGATCGACGGCGATGGTGGCCTCAGCGGCCTTGGCCGCCGCCACCGCGGCGTCGAGGTTCGACTGCGGGTCGGCACCGCGCTTCACCAGGTCCTCCTCGCGGGTGCGCGTCGCCTCTGCGGCGTCGGCATTGGCCTGGTCCTTGGCGATCTGCGCCTTGTCCTTGGCGATCTGCGCCTCGACGGCGCGGTCGTCGAGCTGGAACAGAAGGTCGCCCGCCTTGACCGTCTGGCCCTCCTCGACGCCGACCTTGGTGATCGTGCCGTCGGCGCGCGAGCGGACGACAACCGTGTTGACGGGCTCGATGAAGCCGACGGCGCTCTTGGTGATGGGGACGTCCTGCCGCTGCGCCACGGCGGTCACGACCGCCGTCGCGAACCCCCCGCCGGAACGGCCGGACTTGCCGGCCGCGCCGCTGCCCGCGCCGTTCCCTCCGCCGGTGCCAGAGGCGGCGGCTTGCTGCGCATGCGCCGCGGTCACCCCTGCGAGCCGCGGATAGGCGTAGGCGTAGAGCGCCGCCGCGGCCGCAAGGAAGATCACAACGTAAATTACCCGCTTCATACCCAGAGCCTGTCGCCTGTCCTGCGCCCGCGTGGACGCTCGCATAGCCAACGTGGCCTCCGGATTGAGTTTTCATTACATCTTGGTCATCTCCCCGCACGCCGGCTGCGGCAGTTGGCCGCGCCCGGAAAACCCCGTTGCAAGGCCCGCCCCGGACGATGGTCCGAAACCGCCGAAGTCACTTGCGAACCGCCCGCCTTGCGCACACAATCGCCGGCGTGGGGAGCAGGGATCTCGCGGCCGGCCGCGCGGAGGCCGGAACCGGGGCACTGAGGCACTTCCGCGACGGGAGAGGATCATGTTGTTTCGTATCGCGGCAGTTGCCGTGATCGGCATCGGAACGGCGCTGGCTGTCTCGCCGGCCATGGCGCTGTCCAGCCACGATTGCAGTGTGAAGTACAAGGCGGCCCAGGATGGCGGCAAACTCGGCGGCATGACCTATGCCGATTTCCGCAAGCTCAACTGCGGCTCCGATGCGACGCTCGATTCACCGATCGTGACCTCGGCCACGCCGGCGGCCACGGGCACCGCGACGAGCACCGCAGCCGCCGATCCGGGTGAGCCCAACGTCACCAACACCGAGCACAGCGCGGAGCCCACTGCCCCCACTACGGTCGCGCCCAAGGGCGTCGTGTTCCCCAAGGCGGTGGACACGAAATATGCGAGCGAAACGCCCGGCAAGCAGCGGATGCACACCTGCCTCGACCAGTACAAGGTCAACAAGGCCAATAATGCCCTGGGCGGCCTCAAGTGGATCATGAAGGGCGGCGGCTATTACAGCCTCTGCAACGCCAAGCTCAAGGGCAGCTGAGCGATCCCGGGCATCCCTTGAGGGTACCCGCGCAAGGCCGGCGGAGGGAATCGTCCCCCCGCCGAAAGCGGCGACCATGGAGGATTGAATGGGTCTTTTCGATCAGCTCGAGGGCGGGCTCGGCAATTTGCTGTCCCAGCACCAGGACCAGCTCGGCTCCCTGTTCAACGAGGCCCTGCAGAGCGCGGGCGGCTACCAGGGCGTGCTCGACAAGCTGCGGCAGGCCGGTCTCGGCGACCAGGTAAATTCCTGGCTCTCGACCAGCGGGCATAACCTGCCCGTCAGCGCCAGCCAGATCGAGGCGGCGCTCGACAATCAGCAGTTGCAGCAACTGGCGAAGTCGTTCGGCGTGCCGCTCGACCAGATCGCCAA
>DASZTU010000292.1:0-13487 GCA_035547975.1 Devosiaceae bacterium
GACCTGACCCCGGGAAGACCTCATGCCCCGGGCTTGGGGGACCTCAGGGGCTTTCCAAATGGGACCTCGCACCAGGAAGCCCAAAAACCAAGGACCTCACCCTGAGCCTGTCGAAGGGCGAGGTCCGGCCGCAAATCTCCCTCCCCCTTGTGGGGAGGGTGGCGGCAGCCGGGTGGGGGTAGGCCACTCGCGCTGCGCTTGCATCCACCCCCACCCCCTACCCCACCCCTTACCCCTCCCCACAAGGGGAAGGGAGAGGGCCGGTGTCGGGTGTTTGGCCCTCATGGTTCGACAAGCTCACCATGAGGGAGTTGGGGAATGACCTCACCCTGGTCCTCATGGTTCGACAGGCTCACCATGAGGAAGCCGACGCCTAGTCGCCTTCGCCGGGGTTTTCGGAGAAGTATTTTTCGAGCTTGCCGGTTTCCCCGTCGAACTCCTTGGCGTCGGGGGGCGGATCACGCTTGATCGTGATGTTGGGCCAGACCGCGGCGTATTTGCTGTTGATCTCCAGCCACTTGTCGAGCCCGGACTCGGTATCGGGGACGATCGCCTCGGCCGGGCATTCCGGTTCGCACACGCCGCAGTCGATGCACTCGTCCGGGTGGATGACCAGCATGTTCTCGCCTTCATAGAAGCAGTCGACGGGACAGACCTCGACGCAGTCCATGTACTTGCACTTGATGCAATTGTCGGTGACGAGATAGGTCATGGGTGAGCTTGGTCCTGCTCAGGCTTCCGCAAACGAGAGGGGGAGAATGGGCGGAGAAGCGGCGCCCATGTCCGGCGGTTGCTAACGCGTTTCAGCCCGTCCCGCAAGCACATGAGAGGGCAGGCTGTTCCGGCCGGGGGCGCTGTCGTGGGAAGCCATTCCAGCCGGGCTAGCCCGGCGGCGCGCGGGGCACCTCGGGCGAAAGGTCCTCATAGAGGCTGGCCGCCTCGCTCGCCGGCCCGCGGCGGGTGCCGGCGTCGCGGATGCGCCACACATGGAGCCGCCGGTTGACCGTCATGGTCAGCACGTCGCCGGCCCCGACCTTGTGGTCGCTTTCCACCACGCGGACGGAATTGACCCGCACCGCGCCGGATTCGATGAGCTTTTGCGCCAGGGTGCGGGACTTGATGGCGCGCGAAAAGAACAGCCATTTGTCGAGCCGCTGCTTTGCCTGCGACTCGGCCACCCTTACTCCGGCTTGCGGTCGCGCAGCACGGCGAGGGCCGCAAAGGGCGAATCCGGGTCGAACGGCCGGTCGCGGCGGGTGTCCTTGTCGGGCTTGGGCCCGAAGGAGCGGGGCTTGTCGAACCTGCGCTCCTCGCGGGGCCCGCGCTTGTCGCGCGGCTTGCCCTCCTCGCCGTCGCGCGCCCCGTTGCGGTCGGGGCGGCCGCGGCCGTCCTTGCCATTGGGCCGGGGCCCGCGCAATTCGGCACCTTCCGGCCGATCGCCGGCACTTCCATTGCCCCGGCGGTGACGCGAACGGCCGCGCTCCTCGCCGCCGGCCGGCGATGCATCGCCGTTGGCCACGCCGTTGCGGGGCCCGCGGGCCTCGCGGTGGCGGTTGTGATTGCCGCCGTGATCATGCCGCCGCCCGCCGGGATACCAGATTTCCTCGAATTCCGGCTCCGCCGGCTCGGCCGGGGCAGCGGCTGCGGGATCGGACGTGGCGGCGGATGCGACATCGGCCGATTGTGCCGATGCGTCGGGAGCGGAGGAGTCGCCTGCCGCGGGCTCGGGGGCCGGCGACGGTTCAGGGGCGGCCGGTACGGCCGGAGATGCGGAGGGCAGGGGGCCGGAGCCGAGATCGTCGGCCGCGACAGCGGCCTCGGGCTCCGTGGTTGCGGCGGGCGCGCCTTCCACGGCGGCCAGCGCGGTGTGATCGGTCGGCGCGGCCGATGGGGCCGATCCGGTCGGCGGGGCCGGCTCGGCGGGGGTCGCGGGCGCCGCCGCGGCGATCGCCTCGTCATAGGCCAAAACCTCGCGGAATTCCTCCGCGGCATCGGCCACTTCCTCGATCGTCGCACCATCGAGTGCCGCGAGCGCGGCAATGTCCTCGGGCGCGGTGACGACATCCGGGTTGGCGCGGGGGAGCGAAGCCGGCGGGTCGGCGGGCGCCGTCGCGGCGGCGGTCCCGTCCGGCTGCTCCGCCGGTGCGGTCTCGCCGGCGGCGGGCGTCGGCGCGGCCGGGGCCGGCGCCTTGGGCACGCGGCGCATGCGGTAGCCGAGCGAACTCAGGATCGAGGAAAAATCCTCCCCGGAGCAGCCGAGCAGCGACGTCATCTCGATGGTGACGCGGAAGCCATTGCCCTCGGCGGCGCCGCGCGGCGTCGGGTTGGTGGCGGTGCGCGGATCGAAGGCGATCAGCGGCCGGATGAGATCGGCGAGGCGTTCGAGGATGTCGACGCGGACGGCGCGCTTGCCGGCGACCTTGAAGCCCGCGACCTCGTAGAGCGCCGGCTTGATCTCGGGATCGACGATGACCGAGGTGCGGCCCGAGAGCACGATGTGGGGCAGCTCGGAGACGCCGGGCTGGCGCACGCCGCCGTGCTTGAGGGCATAGAGGATGATGGCGAGCTCGCGCGGCGCCGGTTTGAGGCTCAGCGGCAGGTAGATGTGGTAGGCGCCGAACTTGATCCCGTGCTTGCGCATCTTGGCACGCACGTCCTGGTCGAGGCCCTTGACGTCATCGGCGACCGCGGAGCGCGGCAGGATGCCCAGGCTCTCGCTGAGGCGGAAGGCAATGCCGCGCGCGGCGCCTTCGAGGTCGGCGGGCTCGGCGAGGGCGATGACCGGCTCGAGCAGCGTGTTGATGTGGTGGCGCAGCCACAGATTGAGCCGCTCCTGCACGCGCTCGAGTTCGGGGCCCGTCAGGCTCTCGTCGGCGAGCACGATGAGGCGGGGCGCGAGGAGGCTGTCACCCTCGACGATATTGGCGACCACCTCACCCTTCCAGCGGATGAACCCGTCGGTTGAAAGAATCAGTTCTTCGTTGGGGGCCCCGGCCAGGCGTTCGGCGCGGTTGCGCAGCTCGGGCGCGATCACCTGGTTGGCGGCCGTGCGCAGCCCCTTGGCGTCGCCCTCTTCGGAGCGCGCGAGGGTGAAGCGGAACCCTTCGATGGACCCGATGAGATGCCCTTCGAGGCTCACCTCGCCGCGATCGTTGATTTCAGGCAAAGCCATAAGTCTGTCTCTCAGGTGGCGAATGAGGACGCCGGTGCGTCGATCGACAAAACGCTGGGTCAGCTTCTCATGCAGGGCGTCGCTGAGGCGGTCCTCAATGTCCCGGGTCTTTTCGCGCCAATGCGCGGGGTCTTCAAGCCAGTTCTTGCGATTGGCGACGAAGGTCCAGGTACGGATCTGGCGGATCCGGTTGGACAGCGTGTCGATGTCGCCGGCGGTATTGTCGCAGAAGCTCACCTGCTCGGCAATCCAGTCGCCGGAGATGCGGCCGTCGCGCCTGAGGTCGGTATAGACGCGGGTGACGATCTCGCCATGGTGGGCGGGCGAAATGTCCCGGTAATCGGGGATCTGGCAGCATTCCCAGAGCAGCCGCACGCCCTCCTCGCCGGTCGCGAGCCGCCCCGCCTCGTTGCGGGACAGGAACTCCAGCGCGACCTGGTCGGTCGCGATCGGCACGCGGGTCAGCGCCTTGTGCTGCGGCACCGCGTCGAGCGATTGCCGCAGCGCATCGAGCGATGAAAAATCAAGGCTGGTGTTGCGCCACTGCAATTGCCGCACGGCGTCGAAATCGTGCCCTTCGAGGCGGGCAACCAGTTCCTCGTCGAACTCGGCCGCCTGCGCGGTCACGCCAAAGGTGCCGTTGTCGAGGTGGCGCCCGGCGCGCCCTGCGATCTGGGCGAACTCGGCGGGCGTCAGCAGCCGGGTGGTGTGGCCATCGAACTTGTGGTCGTCGGCAAAGGCGACATGCTGGACGTCGAGGTTGAGGCCCATGCCGATGGCGTCGGTCGCGACGAGGAAATCGACGTCCCCGTTCTGGTAGAGGTCGACCTGCGCATTGCGCGTCCGGGGCGACAGCGCGCCCATGACGACCGCCGCGCCGCCCCGTTCGCGGCGGAGCAGTTCGGCAATGGCGTAGACCTGGCTCGCCGAGAAGGCGACGATCGCGGTGCGCGGCGGCTGCCGGGAAATCTTCTTGCTGCCGGCATAGGTCAGGGCCGAAAGGCGCGGCCGGTGGATGATCTCGATGCCGGGCAGCAGCGCCTTGACCACCGGCACCATGGTCGCCGCCCCGAGGAGCAGGGTTTCATGCGTGCCGCGGGCATGGAGCAGCCGGTCGGTGAAGACGTGGCCCCGTTCGAAGCTGACCGCGGTCTGGATCTCGTCGATGGCGAGGCACTCGACGGTCACGTCCATCGGCATGGCCTCGACGGTTGCCACCCAATAGCGCGCGCTGATCGGAACGATGCGCTCCTCGCCGGTGACGAGGGCAACCGCGCCCCTGCCGACCCGGTCGGCGATCCGGCCATAGACCTCGCGCGCCAGCAGGCGCAGCGGCAGGCCGATCATGCCCGAGCGATGCGCCAGCATGCGCTCGATGGCAAACCAGGTCTTGCCGGTGTTGGTGGGTCCGAGAATCGCCTTGAGCGGCGACGAGGCGTATGCGGCGTCCATGCTGCCCAGAAGCTAGGGGCTCGGCGGGCAAAAATGAAGTGTCCCGCTCGGAGACAGTTTCCCGCACCAGCTCGCTCCGGATTTCACCCTTGGCACGAACAGTGAACAAAGGCGGGGCGAATCGGCGCGACTCAGCGAGTCGCCGTTTGTTCTCTACCGTATGTAGCGGGCTGGTCCGGCTGCTGCCCCTAGATGCTCCCTCAAGGGCGCAGCGAGACCTTCAAAAGCCGTTCCAAGGCGTTCACAAGGCTTGCAATTCGGTTAAAGGGGGCGCGAATCGGGGAAGTGTTGCGGCTTCGTTTCCGAGCCATCAGCAAAGAATTTTCGGCCGTTAACGACTGGATGCCGGGATCGCGGGGCCGACATCGGGCGGCGTTGGCAAAAAACCCCGTTGACCGTCCCAAAACGGGACGGCGCGGCCGTTAGGGATTTGTTCATCATCCGGGAGCGCGCGCCGCGGGCGCGGCAGTTTGCCCGGCCGTATTGAGGGGCCTTTAAGCTTCGGCCGCTAGGGTTTTTGCGGTTCTTTCCTCATCATCCCGCGCCGAGGCACTTTCATGCCCGTTGATCTTCTCAGCCCGCTGACGCTGCCCTGCGGCGCGGTGATCGGTCACCGCCTGGTCAAGCCCGCCATCACCGAAGGCCTCGCCGACCCGGCGGGCTGGCCGACCGACCGGCTCGAGCGGCTCTATGGCCTATGGGCCGATGTCGGCTTTGCGCTGATGATCACGGGCAACATCATCGTCGACGGCGAGCATCTCGAGCGTCCCGGCAACGTGATCCTCGATCGCGATCCTTTTCCCGAGCAGCGGCGCCGGCTCGAGTCGTGGACGGCGATCGCCCGGCGCAACGGCGCCGAGGTCTGGGCGCAGCTGTCGCATTCGGGGCGACAGACGCAAAAGTCTGTCAACCCGCATCCCCTCTCGCCTTCGGCGATTACCGTGGGACTGCCCGGCGGGCTCTTCGGCAAGCCGCGCGAGATGAGCGCGGCGCAGATCGAGGATACCATCGCCCGCTTCGCGCGCGCCGCGGCCATCTGCCAGTCGGTCGGGTTCACCGGCGTCCAGATCCATGCCGCGCACGGCTATCTCATCTCCTCCTTCCTCAGCCCCAAGGCGAACGCGCGGCAGGACCGCTGGGGCGGCAGCCTCGAGAACCGGGCGCGGCTCCTCCTCGAGATCGTGAGGGCGACGCGCGAGGCGGTGGGGCCGGACTTCCCAGTCAGCGTCAAGCTCAACTCGGCGGATTTCCAGAAGGGCGGTTTCGGCGCCGAGGAAAGCGAGGCGGTGGCGCTGATGCTCGAATCCGCGGGCGTCGACCTGCTCGAGATTTCGGGCGGGAGCTACGAGAGCCCGGCGATGGTCGGCGAGATGGGAGGTGGCAAGGGTGTCGAGCCGCCCAAGCGCGCCTCGACGCTCGCCCGCGAGGCCTATTTCCTCGAATTCGCCCGGGCGCTGCGCCGGCGGGTCAAGATGCCGATCATGCTGACCGGTGGGCTCAGGACCCGCGAGGGCATGCAGCAGGCGCTCGACGAGGGCGTCGATCTCCTCGGGGTGGCCCGCCCGGCCTGCGTCGATCCCATCGACATCGCCGAGTTCCTGATCGCCGAGCGCGACGCGCTCCCCTCCTGGGAGGAGAAGCTCCGGCACGACCGCGGCATCCTCGGCAACAATTCGCCGCTCTCGATGGTGCGGACGATCGCGAGCTTTGCCGGCATCTACTGGTTCTACGAGCAGGTCTACCGGCTGGGGCGCGGCGAGGCGGCAAAGCTCAACGCCTTGCCGCTCGCGGCCATGGCGCGCGTCATGCTGACCGAGCGCGGCATCGAAAAGAAGCGCAAGGCGGCCCGGCAGGCGACGCTTCGCCCCGCGGTCAAGCCCGATGCAACCTCCCTCGACCAGATCATGGCGCGGCGCCGGCTGCAGGAGCGGCGCCCGGCCGGCACCTGAGCCGGCCGCCTTCTCAGGGGCTGACGGTCACGACGACGCGCCGGTTGGCGCCGGGGGTGGCGCCGAACTGGGTCGTCTCGCCCACGCCGTTGGCGCTGAAGCGCCGAAACTTCACGCCTTTTTCGGCGAGGTAGCGCAGCGCCTTCTGGCTGCGCTCGATCGAGAACAGCGCGTTGTGGGCGTAGTCGCCCTCGGTGCTCGAATAGCCGGTCAGGTGCACCACGCATTTCTGCGTGCCGATGGCCTTGGCGACGGCGTCGAGGGCGCGCCGCACGCGGGGCGTCAGCTCGTTGGAATTCCGGCTGAAGCCGGTGATCTGGAATTTGCGGTTGAGGCCGCAGGTCGGAATGTTGCCTTCGGGATCGGGATTGCCGGCATCATCCGCCGCCGCGGCGGCTGCATCGGTGCTTGCCGCCTGCTGCACGGCGCCGGTCGCCAGATCGTCGACGGGGGGCGCGGTCATCGGCGCCGGTGCTGTCTTCTGCGCGGGGACGGGCGCTTCCGCGACGCTCGGGGCGGGCGGCGGCTTGACCGCCGGAACGGCAGCTGCCGCGGGCGCGGCGTTCGACGCCGTCTGAGCCTCCGCGCTGTTCCAGCCCCCGGCCGGGAGGGCGATGCCGGAGATGCCAGCCTTCGACACCACGAGGTAGCCGCCCAGCGTCGCGGTGGGCTCGACGCCGAGCCCCGAGCGCATCGACATCGCGGCGGCGCCGACCGTCTGGCCATTGATCGCGACCGACCGGATGAAGAGTTCGCGGTTTTTCCGGCCGTCCGAGGGGTCGTGCGCCTCGTTGGCGAGACTGACCGCGACGACGCCGTTCGGCCTGAACACCGCGTCGGGGATCGTGAAGTCGAAGCTTTGTGTATATTGCTTCTTGTCCGTCGCGTCGGCGAAACGCCCGGTCGTTGCGGTATCGATGGCCTTGTCCACCTTGCCGTGCCCGACCGGCTTGCCGTCGAAGGTGACCGAAAATTCCGGTGGCCCGTTGAAGGCTTCGCCCCCCACCACGAGGGTCAGTGTCGCCGCGGCGAATGCCGCCCCCGGCACCATGATCATCAACACCGCCAGCCCGGCGGCTACCGCGCGCGCCCCTTGCATCCCGCCCTCCATGCAGAAATCGATCGCGTCGATTCTGCTAGGGGCGGAGAGGGGCGATTGTTGGCCGACTCGGGGGCGACGCGAGCCGCCGATGCCCGAAAATCGCCACGCTATCGCCCAGCGGATGAACGCGCCGAGACGAGCAGCGTGGCTGTCAAGAGGGGGGCGTGCGCCAATTTGCTCATGGGGCCCATTGCGCGCCGCCGCGAACCGGCCAATCTGTCAGCTCTCATCGACGCGGACGCCGGGATCGAGCGGCCCTTCCGGTGGCAGTACCTCGATGGCGAGGGCATGCACACCGCCCTTGAGTTCGGCGTCCAGCACCTCCATCACGGCCCGGTGTTGCGCGAGGCGCGGCTTACCGGCAAGTTGATGGGTCGCGATTCTGACGCGGAAGTGGGTTTCGCCTTCCTTCCGCCAGCCGGAATGGCCGCGGTGCCGTTCGGACTCGTCGATCACCTCGAGGTGGACGGGGTCGAAGCGTTGGGAGAGCTTTTGGATCATGATGTCGCGGGTCGGCATCGTGGGACCTCTATGCAGAAGCGGTGACTAGTTAGTGAGTATGAAACTCGATTCCAAGCTGTTCGACCGTATCCGCATCCGGCCGCGGCATGAGGAGAAGCCCCATCTGGAGGTTCCCGCCTGCGCCTGGGAAGGCTGCGACCGTCCGGGCCTCTACAAGGCGCCCAAGGGCCATCGGCTCGAGGGCGAATACCATCATTTCTGCCTCGAGCACGTGCGGCACTACAATACGGCGTTCAATTTCTTCTCGGGGATGACCGCCGAAGACATCGAGGCGCATGTCAACCAGAGCGCGGCGACCAATGGCCGCCCGACCTGGAGCATGGGGGCCAATCCCAACCCCAAGGTCAAAACCAGCTCGACGGGCCCCAAGACCTACCGCAATCCGCGGCCCAACGGCCAGGAGCGGCGCTTCAACGATCCGCTTCACATCTTTGCCCGATACCAGCGGGCACAGGCCCGCAGCCCGCAGCAGGAGAAGCAGCGCCCGCTGCACGAGCTCGATCGCCGCGCCTTCGAAACGCTCGGCATCAAGGGCTTTGCCAAGTCGGGGGAAATCAAGGCGGCCTACAAGATGCTGGTGAAGATTCACCATCCGGACGCCAATGGCGGGGACAAGAGCTCCGAGGAGCGGCTGCGCGCCATCATCGCCGCCTATACGCATCTCAAGACCAAGGGTTTCGTGGGGTAGGCGGGCGGCTGGAAAAGCTCCGGGCCCATCCCATATAAGCGGCGAAGGGCACGGCCCGGCGCGCCCGGCGCCGTGGGCGCAGCCGGCGCAGCGCAGCCGCGGCCGACCCCATGCCGATCTGGCCGAAAACCGCCCTACCGCCGTTCTGGCGTTGCTGCTATAGAGCCCCCCGAGCGCAAGGCCAGCGGCCTTGACCTATTCGTTTCGAAAGCCGTTCCGATGACCGATTACACCAACCTGCCCAACAAGGAATATTCCGTTCGCGAGACGTTTGGTGTCGACAGCGACATGAAGGTGATGGGCTATGCGGAGCCCGATCCGCATGTGCCGCCCATCGATCCCGATTACCTCTTCGACCGCAACACCACGCTCGCGATCCTCGCCGGCTTCGCCTTCAACCGCCGCGTCATGGTGCAGGGCTATCACGGCACCGGCAAATCCACCCACATCGAGCAGGTCGCGGCGCGCCTCAACTGGCCGCTGGTGCGCGTCAACCTCGACGCGCATGTGTCGCGCATCGATCTCGTCGGCAAGGACGCGATCGTGCTCAAGGACGGCAAGCAGGTCACCGAGTTCCGCGACGGCATCCTGCCCTGGGCGGTGCAGAACAACATCGCGCTCGTCTTCGACGAATACGATGCGGGTCGCCCGGACGTGATGTTCGTCATCCAGCGCGTGCTCGAGTCCTCGGGCCGGCTGACGCTGCTCGACCAGAACCGGGTGATCACCCCGCACCCGGCGTTCCGGCTGTTCGCGACGACCAACACCATCGGCCTCGGCGATACCTCGGGGCTCTATCACGGCACGCAGCAGATCAACCAGGGGCAGATGGACCGCTGGTCGATCGTCACGACCCTCAACTACCTGCCGCACGACAAGGAAGCGGGGATCGTCCTCTCCAAGGTCAAGGCGTACCAGACCGACAAGGGCCGCAAGACCGTGGCCAATATGGTGCGCATGGCCGACCTGACCCGCTCGGCCTTCATCAACGGCGATCTCTCGACGGTGATGAGCCCGCGCACGGTGATCACCTGGGCCGAGAACGCGCAGATTTTCGGTGACATCGGATTTGCCTTCCGGCTCACCTTCCTCAACAAGTGCGACGAGCTCGAGCGGCCGGTCGTGGCCGAGTTCTACCAGCGCGTGTTCGGCGAGGATTTGCCGGAAAGCGCTGCGAACCTGGCGATCACCGCCTAGCGTCGCCTCCTGCACCGGTCCATTCCCGCGACAGCGGGAACCTCCGATTTGACGTAAGGGCCGGTCGCGCATTTTGAAACCAAAATTCCCGCCGGCGCGGGAATGACTTCGGGATACGGAGAAGCGCCCGGCAACCGGGCGACCGCACCAGGATGCCGCAGCAGTCTTCCAGCAAGAGCAATCGTCCCGATAGGCCCCAGCCCTTCGAGTCGGCCGCGGGCGCGGCGATGGCCCAGAACATCTATGACGACCCGGCGTTCTTCGCCGGCTACAGCGATTTTCCCCGGTCGCGCCTCGGCCTCGAGGGCACGGCCGAATGGCCGTCGGTGCGCGCACTCCTGCCGGAAGTCGCCGGCAGGCGGGTGGTCGAGCTCGGCTGCGGCTTCGGCCATCTCAGCCGCTGGCTCGCCGATCAGGGTGCGGCCGAGGTGCTGGGGCTCGATCTCTCCGAAAGGATGCTGGACGGCGCCCGGCGCGCGACGAAGCAGCCGTCGATCCGCTACGCGCGGGCCGATCTCGACGCGGTCGAGCTCGAGGCGCTGAGCGCCGACCTCGTGGTGAGCTCGCTGACCCTCCACTACGTCGCCGATTTCTCCCGGCTGTGCCGCACGGTCCATGACGCGCTCGTTCCGGGCGGCGCGTTCGTGTTTTCGGTCGAGCATCCCATCTACAGCGCCCGCGCGGTGCCCGAGTGGGTCGAGGCGGCGGACGGACGGCAGGCTTTCGCCATCACCGACTACGGCCTCGAAGGGCCGCGGCGGACGAACTGGATCGTCGACGGCGTGCTGAAATACCATCGCTCCATTGCGACCATGCTCAACAGCCTCGCGGAGGCTGGGTTCAGCTATCGCCGGATGGAGGAATGGCGGCCGAGCGAAGCGCAGCTCGCCCATCACCCGGAGTGGCGGGAGACGGAACTGGTCCGGCCGATGTTCCTGCTCATCGCCGTCGACAAGCCCCCAATGGGAGCGAACTGATGGCAGCCCCGACGCGCAGCAAGAGCAATCGTCCCGATACGACCCAGCCGTTCAAGTCGGCGATGGGCGCGGCGGTGCGCGCCATCGCCGGCAAGCCCGACCTCGAGGTCACGTTCACGGCCGACCGGCCGCTGCTCACCGCCGACAAGGCGCGCCTCGCCAACCTGCCGCGCCTCCCCAGCAAGCGCGACATAGCGGTCGCGCGCGGGCAGGGGGACGCGATGGCGATGCGGCTCGCGAGCCATGATCCTGAGACGCACCGCCGGCGCGCCCCGCACGATCCGGAAGCGCGCGCCGCCTTCGATGCGCTTGAGCAGGCGCGCGTCGAGGCGCTGGGGTGCCGGCGCATGGCGGGCATGGTCGGCAACATCCACGAGATGCTGGAGGACCGGCTGTTCCGCGGCAACTACGCCGAGGTTTCGGACAAGGACGACGCGCCGCTCGCAGAGGTGCTGGGCCTGTTGCTGCGCGAAAAGATCGCCGGCATAGAGGTGCCGCCCTCCGGCCATGCGATCGTCGAGCTCTGGCGCCGGGAAATCGAGGAAAAGGCCGGCGGCTCGCTCGACAACCTGCTGACCCGCTACGAAGACCAGGAGGACTTCTCCCGCGCGGCGCGGCGGCTGCTGCGCGACCTCAACCTCGTGCCCGACAGCGAGCTCGACGAGGACAGCGGCGACAGCGAGGAAGGCGGCGACGACCAGCAGCCCGAAAAGGGCGAGGACAACGACAAGAGCCCGGAGCAGGGCGAGGGCGAATCCGAAGACGCCGAGGCGGAAGAGGACCAGACCCCCGGCACCTCGGAGGAGACCGGCGAGGTCGAAGGGGCCGAGGCCGAGCTCACCGAGATGAGCGAGGAGGAAACGGCCGATGCGGGCGACGAGTCGCCCAATCCGCCGCCCGCCGGCTCGAACATCGACAAGTTCGCCAACCAGTTCAACTACAAGGTCTTTACGCAGAAATTCGACGAGATCGTGCGCGCCGGCGACCTCTGCCCGCCCGAGGAGCTCGACCAGCTGCGGGCGCTGCTCGACAAGCAGCTCGAGAACCTCGCGGGCGCCGTGGCGCGGCTCGCCAACAAGCTGCAGCGGCGCCTCATGGCGCAGCAGTCGCGCAGCTGGGAGTTCGACCTCGAGGAGGGGCTGCTCGATACGGCGCGCCTCACCCGCGTCGTCACCGATCCCTTGCAGGCGCTCTCCTTCAAGGTCGAGCGCGACACCGATTTCCGCGACACCGTGGTCACGCTCCTCATCGACAATTCCGGCTCGATGCGTGGGCGCCCGATCACCATCGCGGCGATCTGCGGCGACATCCTCGCGCGTACGCTCGAGCGGTGCGGCGTCAAGGTCGAGATCCTCGGCTTCACCACCCGCGCCTGGAAGGGCGGCAAGAGCCGGGAGGCGTGGCTCGATGCCGGCCGGCCGGCCAACCCCGGACGTGTCAACGACATCCGGCACATCATCTACAAGGCCGCCGACGAGCCCTGGCGGCATGCCCGGCGCAATCTGGGCCTGATGATGCGCGAGGGCCTGCTCAAGGAGACCATCGACGGCGAGGCCCTGCAATGGGCGCAGCGGCGGCTGCTCTCCCGCTCGGAGAACCGGCGCATATTGATGGTGATTTCGGACGGGGCGCCGGTCGACGACTCGACGCAGTCGGTCAACGCCGGCAATTACCTCGAAGCCCATCTGCGGCAGGTGATCGAGGAGATCGAAACGCGCTCGCCGATCCAGCTCGTTGCGATCGGCATCGGCCACGATGTGACGCGCTACTACCGGCGCGCGGTCACCCTGCTCGATGCTGAAGAACTGGCGGGGGCGCTCACCGACGAACTCGCCGCGCTGTTCGACGAGGATACGCCGGCCGATCTGAGGCGAAGCTACCGCGGTTGATCGCGGATGGGCATCTCGCGGATGCCTCGCGATGCGAGGGGGGCCGCGCCGGGCGCTCCAATCGGCCGTCTTCGCCGGCCGCGGGAGCGTTGCTCACCCGACCCTAACGACTTGACTCACCTGGCGATTTACCGGTTCGCCCGCGGGTCAAGAAGTCTTTCTTCGTTAAGGTTAACGAAAGATTGCCGGTTAGCTAAAAATTTACTGAGTTATCCTGCGCGCGTTGAAAGTTGTTTCGCGTACCTGTCCCAGTCTTCGGATCATTTGGGGGTTTGGATGAAACTTTCTCGCCCACAGGTTGTTACACCGCCCGCGCCGGCACACGTTGTTCGTCTGCTCGACGAGGAAATCGCCAAGATCGTGGCTGTCATCGATTCGGAGCGCCCGCCCCGCCCGGTCAAGCCGCGCCGCCCGCGCAAGGGCGGCGGCCACGCCAAGGCTGCCTGAGCCAACCCAAAACAAAACAGCCGCGCGGCCTTTCGGCCCGCGGCTGAAAAACAATCGGCCGGCCCTGCTGTCAGGCGGCGAGCGTTTCGCGA
>DASZTU010000293.1:0-9989 GCA_035547975.1 Devosiaceae bacterium
ATTGGACATGACTGTCGCCACGAGGCCGCCGCCAACGAGCCGACCCCTCGCCGCCCAGCTCTGTGCGATCACCGCCATCAGCTGGTCGCCGTCGACGACGTCGCCCTTCTCGTCGACGATGATCACCCGGTCGGCGTCGCCATCGAGCGCGATTCCGATGTCGGCCCGGACCTCCTTCACCTTGGCGCGCAGCGCCTCGGGCGCGGTCGAGCCCACCTTGTCATTGATGTTGAAGCCGTCCGGCTCGACCCCGATCTGGAACACCTCGGCGCCGAGCTCCCAGAGCGCGATCGGGGCGACCTTGTAGGCGGCGCCATTGGCGCAATCGATCACCACCCGAAGGCCCGCAAAATCGGTGCCGCGCGCGAGGGTGGATTTCGCGAACTCGATGTAGCGCGTGCGCGCCGCCTCGTCGCGGTAGGCCCGGCCGATGTCGCGGCCACGCGCCAGGCGCTTGGAGAGATCGGTCTGCATCAAATCCTCGATGCGCGATTCGATCTCGTCGGAGAGCTTGTAGCCGTCCGGCTGGAAGAGTTTGATGCCGTTATCGTCGAAGGGGTTGTGCGACGCCGAGATCATGACCCCGAGATCGGCCCTGAGCGACCGGGTCAGCATCGCAACCGCCGGCGTCGGCATCGGCCCCAATAGGTAGACGTCCATCCCGACGGCGGTGAAACCCGCGACCAGCGCATTCTCGAACATGTAGCCCGAAAGCCGCGTGTCCTTGCCGATCACCACGCGGTTGCGGTGCTCGCCGCGATCGAAGAGCAGGCCCGCCGCCATGCCGACCTTCATCGCCGTCTCGGCGGTGAGCTTGTCGCCATTGGCGAGTCCGCGGACGCCGTCGGTGCCGAAATACTTGCGTGCCATGTTGTTCGCCCCGAATCCCCTGCGCTTGGCGAGTTTAGCGCTTCTGTCCCGCCGCGCTAAACACAACCTGATTCGCTGCTTAATTTGCGATGACGGCCGCATCGCGGCGGCGACAGTGACACTGCGGGAATGGATGCAGGGGCGGCGGTGGGGTTGCGCCCAGCCGGGGTTCCTCATAGCTCGACAAGCTCACCATGAGGTCGGGGGCAATTGCCATTGCGCGGGCTCACCATGGGGGCCCTGCCCCCACACGGACCTCACCCTGAGCGTGTCGAAGGGCGAGGTCCGACCCCGCCCCCTCCATCAGGCTTCGCCTGGTCCCCCTCCCCCGTAAACGGGGGAGGAAAGACAGGGGCCGGGTCCGGGAGGGGCGTCTCGGCAGGCAAAAAAAGCCGCCCGGAGGCGGCCTTTTCGACTGAACGGTGTTGAACCCTCAGCTCTCGGGCTGCGGCTCGAGTCCGCCGGTATCGGGCGCCGGCGGCTTCTTGGGCACGGCCCGGCCGGCCTTGGGCACCCCGGTCCCCTTGACGCTCGTGATCTCGGTGTCCGAGCGGTAGGGCGGCTTGCCGTTGAGCAAGTCGCGGATCTCGTCGCCCGTCAGCGTCTCGTACTCGAGGAGCGCCCCGGCGATGGTGTGGAGCTCGTCGATGTTCTCGCGGATCACCCGCTGGGCCGTGGTATAGCCCTCCTCGACGAAGCGCTTCACTTCGGCGTCGACGATCTGCTGCGTCTCGTCCGACATGTGCGTCTGCCGCGACACCATCGAGCGGCCGAGGAAGACCTCGTCCTGGTTGTCGCCGTAGAGCAGCGGGCCGAGCTTGTCGGACATGCCGAACTCTGTGGCCATGGCACGGGCGAGACCCGTCGCCATCTTGATGTCGGCCGAGGCGCCGGACGTCACCTTCTCGTAGCCGAAGATTTCCTCCTCGGCGACCCGGCCGCCCATCGCGACCGCGAGGTCGGCGAAGCACTTCTGCCGCGTCAGCGACACCTGGTCCCGCTCCGGCAGGCGCATCACCATGCCGAGCGCGCGGCCGCGCGGAATGATCGTCGCCTTATGAATCGGGTCCGATCCCACCATCTTGATCGCCAGCAGCGCGTGGCCGGCCTCGTGATAGGCGGTGAGCTTCTTGTCCTCTTCCGAAAGCGCGAGCGTGCGGCGCTCGGCCCCCATCATCAGCTTGTCCTTGGCGTCCTCGAACTCGGCCATGGTGACGAAGCGCTTGTTGCGCCGCGCCGCAAGCAGGGCCCCCTCGTTGACGAGGTTCATGAGATCGGCGCCCGAAAAGCCGGGCGTGCCGCGGGCCAGGACCTTGAGGTCGACATCAGGCGCGAGCGGCACCTTGCGGACGTGCACCTTGAGGATCTTCTCGCGGCCCATGACGTCCGGGTTCGGCACGACGACCTGGCGGTCGAAGCGGCCGGGACGCAGCAGCGCCGGGTCGAGCACGTCGGGCCGGTTCGTCGCGGCAATGAGGATGATGCCCTCATTGGCCTCGAACCCGTCCATCTCGACGAGGAGCTGGTTGAGCGTCTGCTCGCGTTCGTCATTGCCGCCGCCGAGGCCCGCGCCCCGATGCCGGCCGACGGCGTCGATTTCGTCGATGAAGATAATGCAGGGGGCGTTCTTCTTCGCCTGCTCGAACATGTCGCGCACGCGGCTGGCGCCGACGCCCACGAACATTTCCACGAAGTCGGAACCCGAGATGGTGAAGAACGGAACACTCGCTTCACCCGCAACCGAACGGGCGAGCAGCGTCTTGCCGGTGCCGGGCGGGCCGACCAGCAGCACGCCTCGGGGAATCTTGCCGCCGAGGCGCTGGAACTTGCCGGGGTCGCGCAGGAACTCGACGATTTCCTCGAGATCCTGCTTCGCCTCGTCGACGCCTGCCACGTCCTCGAAGGTGATCTTGCCGTGCGTCTCGGTCAGGAGCTTGGCGCGCGACTTGCCAAAACCCATGGCGCCCCCGCGGCCACCGCCCTGCATCTGGCGGATAAAGAAGAACCAGACCCCGATGATGACGATGAAAGGCAGCCAGCTGGACAGCAGGATCGCCCAGAACGGCGACTGCTCCGGCGCCCGCGCCGTGATGTTGACGCCGCGGGATTCGAGCCGCGAGATGATGTCCGCGCCCTGCGGAATGATGGTTTCGAAGCGCGATCCGTCGCGCATGTTGCCGCTGACCACGTTGTCCGTGATTGTCACGGCCGTGACGTTGCCCGCATCCACGTCGCTCACGAACTGGCTGTAGCTCTTGTCCGCCACCGAGATCGAATGGGTGGAGGACTGAAAGACCTGGAACAGGCCCATGAGCATGAACAGGATCACCAGCCAGATGGCGAAGTTGCGGAAATTTGCGTTCATGAGAAGTGTCCCAAACGGCCAGCGGAGGAGGCCGCGGGCAGACCACGCTAATTTAAGCCCCGGCAGGAGGCGTTACAAGGGCGCGCCTCCCCGCTGGGCGACCAGTTAGACCGCAGAGTTTTGTCGAAAACGGGTTAATTCGGCGTCACGATTGCGGCAGCGGTTTCGCTTCGCCCAGGGGTTCGACCCCCAGGAGTTCGACCGAAACCTCACCGCTGAGGCAATAGGCCCCGAGGGCGAGCGGCTCCCCGGATTGGGTGAGGACGAGCGGGGCGGTGCGGATCGCGGCCGAGGGCGCCATGAGGCGGTGGCCGACGAGACGCTCGGCGGCGGCGCGCGACAGCGCCGCACCCGGGCGGACGTCGAGCGCATCCGCGCCCGCATTGGCGATGCGGAAGCGGTGGTCCCAGACCAGGGCCGCCCTGCCCCCGAGCACCGCTTCCGCCGGCGGCCGCCGGCCGGCTTCACGCGCGACCCAGATCACATCGCCGCGCCGTCTGACGCTCGCGCCGCCCACGGTCACCGCGAGCGGCGTGCCGCTGGCAATCGCCGCGCGCAACCGCTCGACCGCCCCAAGCGCACCCGCGCGTCCCGGTGCCCCTGTCACGCCGAGGATTCGCTGCAGCAGCTTGGTCCCGACTGCGGCCGGTAGGCCCGCGAAAGCGGCGCCGGAAAACGAGGCGGCGCCGAGGGGGTCGAGCCGGACGAGCGCCGCAAAGCGCTCTTCGGCCCACTGCGCCACCGCATCATCGGCCTCCCCTGCCCGGCGGGCAAACGCGGCGAGGCGCGACGCATCGAGGCCGAGGGCCGCAAGGCCGGGCAGCGCCTCGCGCCAGCGGACGCGCTCGTAGTGCCGGTCGGCGTTGCTGGGGTCGCTGACGGGAACGATTCCCGCCTCGGCGACGATGGCACGCAGCGCCTCTGGCGCAACGTCGAGCAGCGGCCGGAAGAGATGCACCCCCTCGACCTCCGCAAACGCGCTCATCCCGCGCAGGCCGTCGAGCCCGCTGCCGTGCGCGAGGCGCATCAGCACCGTTTCGGCCTGATCGGCGCGCTGGTGGGCGGTGAGGAGGATTTCGGCGCCGTCGGCGCGCATCGCTTCCCCGATCAGCCGGTAGCGAGCGGCGCGCGCCGCGGCCTGCACGCCGGCCAGCGGCTTGTCGCCGGTCCAGCGCAGGGTGCGACTGGGGAAGCTCAGCCGGCTCGCCAACTCCTGCACAAAAGCCGCCTCCGCCGCGGCCTCGGGCCTGAGGCGATGGTCGACGCTATAAACGATGATGCGCGGTGCGGTGGTGCGTGCTCTGCGCCACTCGTCGACAAGGAGCATGAGGGCGAGGCTATCGGGGCCGCCGGAAACCGCAAGGCCGATGGTGGAACGGTCGGAAATCGGCGCCAGCAGCGCCGGAAGGGCGGCCCGGAGCGCCGCCGCGGCCGTCAGGCCGGGCACTTGCCGCGCGCCATTTCCTGCTTCAGCCGGGTTTTGAACGCGACGGTCGTGTCGGGGTATTTCTGCGCCAAAAGCCCGAAGGTCTTGCAGGCGGCGTCCTGCTGCTGTGCGGCCGCGAGCGCGATGCCGAGCTTGAGGAGCATGTCGGGGGCGCGCGGCGAGCTCGGATAGGTCTTGTAGCCGGTCACGAGCACGTCCGCGGCGCCGACATAGTCCTGCTGCTGCAGCAGGGCCTCGCCGAGCCAGTTGGTGGCGTCGGCCGCCTGCGGATCGTCCGGATACTGCTTGATGAAGGACTTGAACTGCGCCGCCGCCGTCCGGTAGTCGCCCTTGACGATCGCCTGGTAGCCGGTCTTGAACTGGGCCTGCGCCTGGGGATTGGAGGCAGCCGGGCCGGTGGAGACCGGCTGCACCGCCGACCCGCCGGTGCTCGCCTGTTGCACGGGAGGGCGTGTGCCCGCCGGATTGTAGGCCGTGCCGTCGCTATTGGCGGGACCAAGCGGGACCGTATCGTCGCCGGCGCCGGGTCTCCCCTTTCCCACCAGCGGATCGTAGGATTTGCCGAGCCCGTCTGTGCCGCCCGTGTCGCCGCCGGTGAGGTTCATCGGCGCGGCAGCCGCCGTCTGCTGGCCGCGCGACGGCTGCACGGGGGGCGTAATGCTGCCCTGGTCGCCGGAAGGCGCCGCGCCGCCGCCCTTGCCGCCCTCGAGCTGCTTGAACCGGAAATCAGTGTCCTGGTTCATGCGGTCGATCAGGGTCTGCATCTGCGTCAGCTGGAACTGCAGCCCCTGGACCTGGCCGGTGAGGTCGCGCACCTGCTGCTCGAGGTTCTGGATGCGCAGCGTCAGTTGCGCTGCGTCGCGGCTGTCCTGCGAGTTCTGCCCGAAGTCGAACAGCCCGGCCGCCGAGACCGGTCCGACGGTGGCCGGAACCGCAAGCCCGGCCAGCACGACGGCCCCGAGAACCCCGCGCCGCCCCGCCTCTTTGAGGAAATCCAGACTCACCATCGCTTCGCCGCCTCGAGAGCTTTCGCCCTTGCGGTGACATACACCGCAATCTTGGTCAAAACAAAGCGCCGGGCGCCGCGATCGGCTGACCCGGCGCCCCGCCCTATTGCCGATGCCCGATTCCCGGGAGCGCCTACTGCACCACCGTCACGGCGCGCCGGTTCTGCGACCAGCAGGAGATGTTGTCGCAGATGGCGACCGGACGTTCCTTGCCGAACGACTTCATGGTCAGCCGGCTCGCGGCGACGCCCTTGCTGATGAGGTAATTCATCACCGTGTTGGCGCGCCGAGCCCCCAGCGCGATGTTGTATTCGCGGGTGCCGCGCTCGTCGGCGTGGCCCTCGATCAGGATGTGCTGGTACTGCGTGTAGCGGTTGAGCCAGGCGGCCTGCTTGTCGAGCGTGGCGATCGCCGTCGGCGAGAGGGTCGACTGGTCGGTATCGAAGAACACGCGGTCGCCGACCGTCACCAGAAATTCCTGCTGGCTGCCGGGCGGTCCGCCATTGGGGCCGAGATTGCCGACGCCGGTCGAGGGATTGCGCGAGCAGGCGGCGAGCACGACGACCAGGCCGACGAGGGCTGCTGCGCGCAGAAAACTCAGGGTTGGCGCCAGAGAACGCATCTCAATCAAGCTCCTGGAGGAATAGAAAGTCAGGCCCGGAATTTACCGCGCGTTATCTTAAGCCCGCGTTTTCCGGCTTGGTTAATTCCCGGTAATTCCAGCCCAAATGTGGCTGGAATCCGGCCGTTTACGGGCGCTTCCGGGATGTTGCGGAAAGGACGCAGACCTTTCCCCACTTATCCCCTGAGCGGGCTCCAGGCGGGGTCCGAGGCGTAGGTCGAAGTCGGCACCTTGTTGTTGGCGCGGCCCCAAACGTCGACCGTATAGAGCGAGGGACCCGAATCGCCGCCCGGATCGGAGAAGTACATGAGGACCCGTCCGTTGGGTGCCCAGGTCGGGCCCTCGGCGTGGAACCCGGAGAAGAGGATTTTCTCCCCCGACCCGTCCGGCTTCATGGTGCCGATCTGGAATTGCCCGCCGATCTGCTTGGTGAAGGCGATGAGGTCCCCCTTGGGCGACCAGACGGGCGTGTTGTAGGTGCCGCCTTCCCCAAAGCTGATCCGCTGCGCGTTCCCGCCGCCGGCCGGCATGACGTAGATCTGGCTCGAGCCGCCGCGGTCCGATTCGAAGGTGATCGACTGGCCGTCCGGCGAGTAGGAGGGCGACGTGTCGATCGCCGCCCCGCTGGTCAGTTGGGTCGGCCGGCCGCCGATCGGCATCGAGAAGATGTTGGTGGTGCCCCCGCCCTCGACGGAAAAGGCGATGGTTCGCCCATCGGGCGAAAAGCGCGGCGAGAACGTCATGGAGCCGAACTTGCCGAGCGGCGACCGCCGGCCCGACGCCAGGTCGAGCACGTAGATCTGCGGGTTGCCGTTGTCCATGGCGATGTAGGTCAGCATCTGCTGGCTCGGGGCGAAACGCGGCGTCATCGTCTCGGTCTGCCCCTCGGTCAGGTACTGCACGTTGGCGCCGTCCTGATCCATGATGGCGAGACGCTTGAGCCGGTTGGCCTTGGGCCCGCTCTCCGCGACATAGGCGATGCGGGTATCGAAATACGGCCCCTCCCCGGTCAGCGCCGTATAGATCGCGTCCGAAATGATGTGCGCCACGCGCCGGTAGTTCTTGGCGTCCGTCTGGTAGGACTTGCCGATCACCTGCGCGCTCGCCTGCGTGTCCCAGAGCCTGACCGCCGACTGGATTTGCCCGCCCTGCTCCACCTGGCCCATCACCACCGCCTGCGCGCCGGTCGCCGCCCAGGCGCCGAAATTGGGCTCGGCCGAGACACTGCCGACCTGCTCGGGAAGTTGCGGCTTGTCGATCACCGCGAACAGCCCCGACCGCGTGAGGTTGTTGCGCACGATGTCGGCGATCTGCTTGCCGAACTGCGGATCGGGGCCCGCAAAGTCGGGGATCGCGATCGGCAGTGGCTGGAAGTCCGCACCCGACACGACAATCTTGACCAGAGCGCTCGCCGGCCGCGCCGCGGCCAGCATCAGACCGCCCGCGAGACCGAGCTTGAGTGCGTGGCGGCGATTGAGGGTGATCATAGGCGGTCTCCGTTCGTTCCTTGGCGCCGCTGGCGCATGTCGGCGATTACTGGACAAATCGAGCGCCGCATTCCCCTCGGCAGGAAGAGTCGGGCGTGGGGACTGGCCGCAGGATCGGCACTCCCGCACCTCCTAGGGCTGCAGCTCGAGATCGATCTCCTCCCATTCTGCATACTTTTCGGGGGGAAGAACCTTGTTGTAGGGCCCGCACTGAAGGACCGCGCGCTGGCCGGCGCGGGCGATGGACTGTCCGATCGAGCTCGGATCGGCCTCGAGCACCTTGGGCGTGCCGACGACCGTGCCGTCCTTGTTCATCGCGACGAGGAGCCGCGCCCCAAGGCCCGATTCGATTTCGTTCGGCAGAAGATTGAAGCAGCCCTTTACCTGCGCGGCGAAGGCGTCCATCTCGCTCTGCGTGAGCTTGGGCGCATTGCCGGTTGGCCGGCCCGCGGCGACCTTGCCGCCCGTCCCGGTCTTGGCGCCCGTTGTCTTCTCGTTGTTGATGAGGGCGGAAATCTCGTCGGCCGCCTTGGCCGCTGCCGCCGCCTTTGCGAGTTGCGCAGCCTTGGCTGCCGCCTGGGCGGCGAGCGCCTGCTTCTTCGCCTCGGCGTCCTTCTTGGCCTCTTCGGCGAGCGCCTGGGCCACCGCATCGTTCATGGCGTCGGCTGCGGCTTTCGCCGCGGCTGCCGCCTTCGCCTTGGCCGCAGCGTCGGCGGCCGCCTTGGCCTGGGCCTCGGCCGCGGCCTTGGCAGCGGCTTCCTGCGCCGCCTTCTTGAGCGCCGCGCGCTTCTGGGAAAGGTCGGTGCTCTGCGGCGCCGGAGCCGGGACATCCGGCGCGCTGTCCGCCGAACTGCTCTGGTCTGAAGCCAGCTGCTGTGCCGGCGTCGTATCGGCGGACGGCGCGGGCTTGGGCTGCGGCTTCGGCTCGGGTTCGGGCGTCGGCTTGGGCTCCGGCTGCGGCTTGGGTTGCGCCTTGGGCTGGGATTGCGGCTGCGGCGGGGGCGACGCCGGGATTACCGGCTGGGGTTGCGGCTGCGGTTCCGGGGACGGCTGCGGGGCGGTATTGGTGACCGGCTTGACCGTCGGCGTGGCCGCCGACGACGGCTTGGGCTGGTCCTGCTGCGTGTTGCCGGTCGGCTTGGCGAGCTCGGCCGGGGTCGGGCTGTCGACGGTCGATGGCGCCGGGGTGTCGACGACCTTGCTCTGCTCGGAGCCGGTGCGCACGTTGGCCGTGTCGGTCACCGGCACGAGATCGACAGAAATCGACTCGACGGGATCGGGCTTGAGCTCGCTCGCGTGGTTGAAGCCGACCAGCGCCACCACGATGACGGCGGCGTGGGCGGTGGCCGAAGCGACGACCCCGGGGCGCGGGCGGCGCATGGCTATTGCCCCTGCCCCTGCGCCTGGTCGGTGATGAGGCCGATATGGGCGTAGCCGGCCTTGGAGAGGACGCCCATGACTTTCATGACGGCGCCGTAATTGGCGGCCGTGTCGCCCCGCAGGTAGACGCGGTCCTCCGTGCCGCCGGGGGTCAGGGGCTGCATGGCGGCGATCAGCCGATCGAGGTCGACGGGTTTTTCCATGAGGTAGATCGAGCCGTCCGGCTTGACCGTGACCGTAACCGGCTTGCTGTCGGTGTTGAGCTCCTTGGCCTGCGTCTTGGGCAGATCGATGGGGACGCCCACCGTCAGCAGCGGGGCCGCGACCATGAAGACGATCAGCAGCACGAGCATCACATCGACCATTGGGGTCACGTTGATGTCGCTCATGGCGCTGTTGCCGCCGCCACGCCGCCGACCCCTGCGACGGCCGCCGCCTCCGCCGCTGGATACCGCCATGGCCATCAGCCGTTACCCCTGGCCTCGAGCTGGCGGGAAAGGATGGTCGAGAACTCGTCGGCAAACCCTTCGATGCGGCCGATCATCTTGTTCGCGTCGCCCGAGAGCTTGTTGTAGGCGATCACCGCCGGGATGGCAGCGAGCAGGCCCAGTGCCGTCGCGAACAGCGCCTCGGCGATGCCGGGAGCGACCACGGCGAGATTGGTGCTCTTGGAGGCGGCGATCGACTGGAACGAGGTCATGATGCCCCATACCGTGCCAAAAAGGCCAACGAAAGGCGCGGCCGACCCGACGGTCGCGAGGAACCTGAGGCCTCGCTCGAGGCCGTCGCTCTCGCGCGAAATGGCGACGTC
>DASZTU010000294.1:0-20240 GCA_035547975.1 Devosiaceae bacterium
CTCGTCGGTGCTGATGAATGCCGTGCCCGCACGGGTTGCGGGCGTCGATCGCATCGCCATGGTGGTGCCGACGCCGCGCGGCGAGGTGAATGGCGCGGTGCTTGCGGCGGCGCGGATCGCCGGCGTCACCGAAATTTACCGCGTCGGCGGCGCTCAGGCCATCGGCGCCCTGGCCTATGGCACGGCGAGCATTCCCGCCGTCGGCAAGATCGTCGGCCCCGGCAACGCCTATGTCGCGGCGGCCAAGCGCCAGGTGTTCGGCACCGTCGGCATCGACATGATTGCGGGCCCTTCCGAGGTTCTGGTCATCGCCGATGGGTCGGCCAACCCGGCCTGGGTCGCGGCCGACCTCCTGGCGCAGACCGAACACGGCGGGGGCGCGCAGGGTATCCTGGTGACGACCGACGCCCGGCTTGCCGACGCGGTCGAGCGGGAGGTCGACCGGCAGATCGCGCTGCTACCGCGGGCCGAGATCACCCGCGAGGGCTGGCAGGAATTCGGCGCCGTCATCACGGTCGCTTCCCTCGATGAAGCGGTCGAGTTGGCCAACCGCATCGCCTCCGAGCACGTCGAGCTGGCGCTCGACGATCCGGGCGCCCTGCTGCCGAGGATCCGTCATGCCGGCGCGATCTTTCTGGGCCACCACACGCCCGAGGCGATCGGCGACTATGTGGGCGGCACCAACCACGTGCTGCCGACCGCCCGCTCGGCCCGGTTCGCCTCCGGGCTCGGTGTACTCGACTTCATGAAGCGCACCTCGGTGCTGGGCTGCGATCCCGCGTCCCTCGCGGCGCTCGCCGAACCCGCCATAACCCTGGCGGCGACCGAGGGCCTCGATGCGCATGGCCGATCGGTGGCCATACGCCTCAACCGGTAGCGCCGTGCTCAACGCGAACGCCTTCGCGTCGACCGATCGCATCATCGCCGTCACGCTCGATCCTTCAACGATCACGTCGATCGATCCGGACGAGGTGCACGAGTGGCGGGTCGCGATCTACGACCTGGTGGAGGACAACCGGCTCAAGCCGGCGCGCGTCGCCTCGCACGGCCCCTACGCGCTGCACGTTTCGATCGTCGGCAACTACATCGTGCTCGACGTCCGCAATCCGGACAACTACGAGCCGATCGCCGCCCACTACATCTCGCTGACGCCGTTCCGCCGCCTGATCCGCGACTATTTCCGCATCCGCGACAGCTACTACGACGCGATCAAGACTGCCTCATCCTCGCAGATCGAGACCGTCGACATGGCGCGGCGGGCGCTCCACAACGAGGCAGCCGAGCTGCTCCGGACGCGCCTCGAAAACAAGCTGGAGATGGACCTCAATACGGCGCGGCGCCTCTTCACCCTGATTTGCGCCGTGCAGCCCTACGCGGCGCGCATCGACGAGCGGGAAAGCAACCTGCCGACGGTGCTGTTCGTCTGCTCCATGAATTCGGTTCGCTCGCCCATCGCGGCGGCGCTGGCGCGCAAGCTCTACGCCGGCCGGATCATCGCGCGCTCGGCCGGCGTCCAGTCGGGCAAGGCGGATGAATTCGTGCACCAGGTGATGGAGGAGGTGGGGGTCGACATGTCCATCCACACGCCCCATACCCTCGACGAGCTCGCGGCCAACCGCTTCGACCTCGTCGTGACGCTCTCGCCCGAGGCCACGCAGGCGGTCGAGGCGCACGGCATCGACGCCGGCGCGATCGAGGAGTGGACTGTCAACGATCCGACCTTGATCGAGGGCAATCGCGAGGCGATCCTCAGCGCCTACCGGACGTTGCGCGACACGCTGCAGAAGCAGGTGCGCGAACGCCTTGCGACGCTTGTCGCAGGTGGTTCACAAAGCGGTTGACTTCCGTTAGGTTGCGCCGCGCTTTCGGCCCCCGATATATCTTGGCGGAGCGAGTCATCAGCTCGCCGGCTCGGCGGGTTATTCAGGAGAGACAATGGCCAAAGAAGAAGTGCTCGAATTTCCGGGCGTGGTGCTGGAGTTGCTGCCCAACGCAACTTTCCGTGTGAAGCTCGAAAACGAGCACGAGATCATCGCGCACACCGCCGGTCGCATGCGCAAGAACCGCATTCGCGTGCTCGCCGGCGACAAGGTTTTGTGCGAGATGACGCCGTACGACCTCACCAAGGGTCGCATCACCTACCGCTTCAAGTAGCGAGACGCCGCCGGCGTCCGGCGCAAGCGCCGGCGAGAGGCGGGCAAGAACATCCCGCGGGGAGCGTTTCCGATGGCCAGCCGTCCCGATCTCATCCTGGCGTCTGCTTCGCCGAGGCGGCTCGCGCTGCTCAACCAGATCGGCATCGAGCCCGAGCACCTGATCCCGGCCCATGTGGACGAGACGCCGGGCAAGGGTGAACTGCCGCGTAAGCTCGCCGCTCGCCTCGCCGACCTAAAGGCGGAGGCCACGCGGGAAAAGGCGGCGCAGGCGGGCGTTGCGGCGAACGCCATGGTCCTCGCGGCCGATACCGTCGTTGCGGTTGGCCGGCGCATCCTCCCCAAGGCAGAAACCATGGAGGAGGCGAGCTTTTGCCTCCGGCTGCTGTCGGGCCGCAGCCACCGCGTCTATACGGCCGTGTGCCTCCTGACCCCAAAGGGCCAGGCGCGCCGGCGGCTGGTCGAAACACGCATCCGCTTCAAGCGGCTGTCGACGCGCGAGATCGAATCTTACCTCGCGAGCGCCGAGTGGCGCGACAAGGCGGGCGGCTATGCGATCCAGGGGATCGCCGGTTCCTTCGTGGTCAAGCTCGTCGGATCCTACAGCGCCGTCGTCGGCCTACCCCTAAACGAGACCGTCGACCTCCTCGCCGGCGAGGGGTATCCCGTCCACTTCAACTGGCTCAACCAGGCCTCCCTGTCCGTCGTCTAGGCATTTTTCGCCGAGCCCCGACCGATAGAGGGCCCTCCCGATGCCAAACGGGGGTTGCGGATGCGCCGGGCGTCCCCAAGTAATCGTCCATGCCCGCTGATAATGTCGTTCCGCTCCGCCCCGTGCGTCCCTGCCCGATCTGCCGCAGGCCGTCGACGCAGGCCTTCTTCCCGTTCTGCTCGGCCCGCTGCGCCGACATCGACCTCAATCGCTGGCTGTCGGGAGCCTATGTCATCCCCGGCAAGAGCCTCGCGGAAGCAGACGATCTCGCCGACGATGAGGAGCCGGCCCGCGGTCCCGCGCAGCCCGACTGAGCGGCGAGCCGGCGCCGCTGTTCACTTGTATTGCTGGTAGTGCGAGCGGTCGAGCGCCGCCTGCCTCTGTGCAATCCAGTTGGCGCAATCCTCAGGCTTCACGTTGTGCGCGACGCACTCGCCCCGCTTCGCCTGGTCGACCAAGGCTGGCGGAGGCGCGCCCTGGCTGGTCACGAAGTCCATCGTGGTGCAGCCCGAAACGGCAAGCAGGAGCAGCAGAGGGGCTATCCGCAGGATCAACACGCGCGGGTTCCTCGTCGGCCATGTCCCCGCTGGAGGTTAGGGTGGCCATTCGCCACGAGTCAACCGCTTCCGGTGTGCAGAGTCGGCGCCCGCCCGAATCATTCCGCGTGGACAAGCCGGAGAAAATAGTCAACAGTCGGTAAAAATACCTAGTGGAAAACCAGCAGCCGGGCGGGGGCAAGGTGGATGGGGGGCACCACCTTAGGAACGGGCTCTGTATTTTTGTCGCGCACTCGAGCACGCGCCGCCACGGGCGCGCGGCTTCGTGCCTGCCTGATCTCGGTTTCGCTCAGCGCCGGTAGGGGCGCCGAGGCCGAACCGGGCAGGCGCGTGCGAGCAGGCTGAGGGTGCCGGCGATGTCCCGCAAGGTTGCGCTCATCACCGGTATCACCGGCCAGGACGGCGCCTATCTGGCGCGCTTCCTGCTCGACAAGGGTTACCGCGTCCACGGCGTTCGTCGGGCCGCTTCCGCCCTCAACACCGGCCGCCTGGACGAGGTCGGCATCGGCTCCGACGAATGCGACCCGCGCGTGGTCCTCCATCACGGCGACCTCACGGACACTTCGAGCCTCATCCGGGTCCTCAGGGAATCCGAGCCCGACGAGGTCTACAACCTCGCGGCCCAGAGCCACGTCCAGACCTCGTTCGAAACGCCGGAATACACCACCAATGTGGACGGCACCGGGACGCTCCGCCTGCTCGAGGCGATCCGCCTCCTCGGCATGTGCAGCCGGACGCGGTTCTACCAGGCCTCGACTTCCGAGCTCTATGGCCGGGCCGACCGGGCCCCTCAGAACGAGGAGACCCCGTTTCAGCCGCGCTCGCCCTACGCCGCGGCCAAGCTCTATGCCTACTGGATCGTGGTCAACTACCGCGAGGCCTACGGCATGCACGCCAGCAACGGCATCCTCTTCAACCACGAGAGCCCGATCCGGGGCGAAACCTTCGTCACGCGCAAGATCACGCGTGCCGTCGCCGCCATTCATCTCGGGCGCCAGGAATGCCTGCTCCTCGGCAATCTCGATGCGGTGCGCGATTGGGGACACGCCCGCGACTATGTGCGGGGCATGTGGCTGATGACGCAGCAGGACGCGCCGGACGATTACGTGCTCGCAACCGGGGAGGCGACCTCCGTCCGCCAGTTCGTCGAATGGGCCTTTGCCGAAATCGGCATCGCCATCGAATGGAGCGGCTCGGGCGTGAACGAGTGCGGCCACGATGCGCAGACCGGCCGCTGCCTCGTGCGGGTCGACCCGCGTTATTTCCGGCCCACCGACGTCGATGCCCTGGTGGGCGATCCGGCCAAGGCGCGTGACCGGCTGGGGTGGCGCCACCTCGTCTCCCCCCGCGACCTCGTGAGCGAGATGGTGCGGGAAGACATTCGCCGCAAAACCCGGGCCGGGCGGGGGGACGGCTGACCATGTTCGAGTTGGCCGGCAAGCGCGTCTGGGTCGCCGGTCACCGCGGGATGGTGGGTGGCGCGCTGCTGCGGCGGCTCGCAACCGAGCCTTGCGAGATCGTGACCATCGAGCGCCGGCAGCTCGACCTCAGGCGCCAATCCGCCGTCGAGCGCTTCATCCGCCACAGCCGGCCCGACGCCATTGTCGTCGCCGCGGCGCGGGTGGGCGGCATACTCGCCAACCAGACCCGCCCCGCCGAATTCCTCTACGACAACATGATGATTGCGGCCAACATCGTGGCCGCCGCCCACGAAAACGGCGTGGATCGGGTGCTGCTCCTCGGCTCCTCCTGCATCTACCCGCGCGACGCCGCCCAGCCCATTGACGAAACCGCCCTGCTGAGCGGACCGCTCGAGGCCACCAACGAGGCCTATGCCCTGGCCAAGATCGCCGGCGTCCAGCTCGCCCGGTTCTACCGCCGGCAATTCGGCCGCGACTACATCGCCGCCATGCCATCGAATCTCTACGGCCCGGGCGACAATTTCGACCTGGGTTCGGGACACGTGCTGCCGGCGCTGCTGCGCAAGGCGCATGAGGCGAGGGAGCGGGGCGACCGGGAGCTCGTCGTCTGGGGCAGCGGGCGCCCCCGCCGCGAGTTCCTCCACGTCGACGATTGTGCGGACGCCCTGGTGCTGCTGCTCAAGTCCTATTCGGGTGACCTTCCCGTCAATGTCGGGTCCGGCGAGGAGGTGCGCATCAGCGAGCTCGCCCGGCTGGTCTGTCGTGTCGTGGGGTTTGAGGGCACCATCGTCTATGACGGCTCGAAGCCCGACGGCACGCCGCGCAAGCTGATGAGCAGCGTGCGTCTGCAGGACATGGGGTGGCGTCCGCGCATTGCCCTCGAGGCAGGGCTCCGCGATCTCTACGCCGGCTACCGCGCGCAGCTGCGCATGGGGGTCGCCGCATGAGGATTTTGATTCAAAGCCTCAACTATGCGCCGGAACGGATTGGAACGGCGGTCTATTCGGCCGGCATGGCCGAGGCGCTGAGGGATTTCGGCCATGCCGTGCGGGTCGTTGCCGGGCAGCCCTATTATCCCGCCTGGCGGGTCGAGCCGGGATACCCGGCCTTTCGCTACACCCGCCGGCACGAGCAGGGCATCGATGTCACGCGTTGCCCGCACTATGTGCCGCGGCGGCCGACCGGCATAAGACGCATCCTGCACCACGCAAGCTTCGCCCTGACGTCGCTCGTCCCGCTGCTTCGCGACACCCTCTTGTGGCGCCCGGACGTGGTGATCGCCGTGGCGCCCGGGCTCATGGCCGCGCCGATGACGGCTGTTCTCGGCCGGTTGGGTGGCGCGCGCACATGGCTCCACGTCCAGGACTTCGAGGCCGAGGCGGCGGTGGCGACGGGGCTGATGGCGCCGGCCGATCGCCTCGCCCGGGGCGCCGCCCTGTTCGAGCGGATGGCGTTCTCCCTCTTTGATCGGGTGAGTTCGATCTCGCCGCGCATGTGCGCCCGGCTCGCGGCCAAAGGCGTGCCGGCCGATCGCATCTTCGAGTTGCGCAATTGGGCGGAGCTCGAGCTGGTCCGGCCGACCGATACGCCGTCGCCCCTGCGCGCCGAGTGGAACATCACGACCCCCTATGTTGCGCTCTATTCCGGCAATATCGCCAATAAGCAGGGCATCTCCATCGTCCTCGACGCCGCTAAGCGGCTGGCGGATCGCGACGACCTGACCTTCGTGGTCTGTGGCGAGGGGTCCCACCGGGCGGCTCTGCAGCGGCGTGCCGAGGGCCTCGGCAATGTCCGGTTTTTTGGCCTCCAGCCGCGGGAGCGGCTGGGCGAACTGCTGGCGCTGGCGACGGTTCACCTGCTGCCGCAGCGCGCCGACGTGGCCGACCTCGTCCTCCCCTCGAAGCTCACCAACATGCTGGCCTCCGGCCGGCCGGTCGTTGCGACGGTAGCCCCCGGCGCGGATCTCGGCGCCGAGATAGCCGGATGCGGTCTTGCAACTCCACCCGGCGACGCTGCGGCCTTTGCGGAGGCGATCCGGCGCCTCATCGACGATGCCGAAATGCGCGAGCGCTTCGGGCGGGCGGCGCGCGAGCGGGCGGAGCGGGTCTGGGCGAGGCCGCGCATCATGGCAGCGTTCCATCGCGAGCTCACGAGCCTGGGTCCGCACCCCGCCCCGGCGGTGAACCTGCGGTGAGGCCCGGGGTGGCCTCGTACGCCGCCGCCTCGACCTGGGCGCTGGCCATCGGCCGCGCCTGGGGCCCACGCTCCATCATGGTGCCGCTGCGGGAGCACTGGCCCGCCATCGGCCCGGGCATGCTCGCCGAATCCTATTCGCAGCTCGTGACGATCATCTGCCAGCTCGCGATCTTTCCGCTGATGCTGCTGTTGTGGGGGCCCGAGCGCTATGGCGGCTGGCTGGCCCTGACGGCGCTCCTCGCCTACACGTCGCTGGCCGATCTCGGCCTCTCCCAGGTTACCGCCATCGACATGGCGATGCTCGCCGCGCGTGGCGAGCGGCCGGCGGCCCGCCGCGTCAGCCAGACCTTGTGGGCGCTGAACGCGGGCGCCGCGCTTCTGGTCACCCTGGCAACGGGCGCCGCCGCGTTCGCCCTGCCGATAGCGCGGCTGGTCAACGTCAGCGAGGAAAGCGCCGCCGAGGTCTCCCTGACCACCTTGCTGCTGGGCGGGGCCGCGGCGTTGCAATTGCTCTACGCCGCCCCTTCGGCCGGGATGAAGGCGACCGGGCACTTTCCGCTGATGGTCGCCTCCGGGGCAACCCTGCGCTTTGCCGATGCCGTCGTGCTGGCGATCGGCGCCTGGGTCGGGCTCGGGTTCGGCGGCATCGCTCTCCTGCTGCTCTGCGAAAGAATGATCCTGACGGCGGGCTTCTGCAGCTATTTCTATGGCCGCGAGCCTTGGCTGCTCCCCCGCCTTGCGCCCGGCGACCGAGCCATTCTTCGCCGATTGCTGGCGCCGGCGCTGAGCTACCTCTCCTATACCCTCGCGCAACTGATCAGCGTTCAGGGTGTGGTGCTCATCGTCGCCGCCCTGCTCGGCCCGGGCGCCGTCGCGGTGCTGTCGGCGATTCGCACGCTAACGCGGGCGGGCCGGATGGCGAGCGTCATCATCAATCACGCGGCGGAGCCGGTCCTGGCGCGGCTGGCGGGCCTCGATTCCGCTGCCTTCCGTGCCGTCGCCCGTCTGCAGGCCGTTTCCGCGGGCGGGCTCACCCTTGCCTATGCAATCGCGATGATGGCCGCTGGCCCATCGATCCTCGCATGGTGGACGGCTGGCCGGGTGTCCGGGGATTCGGGGCTGTTCACCGCGATGGTGCTGTCCGTCGTGGCGGAGATGCTCTGGCTCACCCTGCAGACCCCGTATCTTGCGACCAACCGGCATCCGCGCCTCGCCCTGTCCAACCTCATCGTCGCCCTGATCGGCGCCCTGGCGACTGTTGGGGGGGTCGCATGGGGAGGGCTTGACTGGGCGGGCTACGTCTCCTGCGGCAGTAACGGCGCGATCCTCTTTCTGACGCTGCTGGCCGGCCGAATGGGCCGGCACGACTGGACGCCGAGCCATGCCGCCTGAGCTCGACCTGCTGATCGTCGACACCCACCCCATGCCCTATAAGGCCGCGGTCTTCGCAGCCCTCGCCGCGGACCGCCGCGTCACGAGCAGCGTGCTCTATTTCCGCCGCACGGATGAGCCCGGCGGGGCAAACAGCGAATTCGGGCAGGCCATCGACTGGAATGCCCCGCTTTTCGACGGCTATCCTTTCACCGTCCTCCCTGCGGACCTCGCCATTCGGGGGCTCCGCGCCTGGCGCCACTTTCCCGCCGTCTGGGCTCTGCTGCGCCGGCTCGATCCGAAAATCGTGCTCTTCACCAATGTGCTATGGTCGATGAGCCTCATCCTGCTGCTGGCGGCCAAGCTGCAGGGGCGGACGACAGCGGTCCGCATCGAGACCAGCGAGGAGGCACTCGTCCGGCCCCCGCTCAAGGCGCTGCTGCGCGGCGTGGTCTATCGGACGCTCTATCTCGCGATGGACTACGCCTATGCGATCGGGGAGCTGAACCGGCGACACCTGGTGAAGTACGGTATTCCCAGAGGACGGATCGTCTTCAGCCCCTACTCGACGGTGGACAAGCAGGCCGGCCTTTCCGCTGCCGAAAAGACGCGCCGCCGCAATGACGTCCGCGACCACATCGGCATCCCGCGGGACCGGGTTGTCGTCGCCTTCTTTGGCAAGTTGATCGACAAGAAGCATCCCGAAATGCTCCTCCACGCCGCGGCAGAAGTCGCCGCCCGGCGGGGCGAGCGCCTGAGTGTGCTCTTCGTCGGGAGCGGCCGGCTCAAGGCGCGCCTCCTGCAGCTGTCGCAGCTCTGCGGTGCCATCGATACCCACTTCGTCGGCTTCGTGGATCAGGCCGGCATCGGCGACTACTACCTCGCGGCGGACATCGTGATGCTGCCCTCGCGGCGGCAGGGGGAAACCTGGGGCCTCGTCGTCAACGAGGCGCTGCAGGCGGGGTGCGCCGTCGTCATGTCGGACGCCGTGGGCTGCTCGGCCGAGTTCGGCAAGGCGAGGCGCTGCGCTGTCTTCCCGACCGGCAACCTCGAGGCGGCGGCCTCGGCCCTAGGGCGCCTCTGCGACCTGCAGCGCGACTTCGACTGGGCGCAGGGGCTGATGGCCGAATACAGCACCGAGACGGCAGCGGCGGCAATCGCCGCGGGTGTCCTGGCGCACCTTCGCCGCGAAGGAGGAGGGCTCCCGCGTGCGCCCCGCCTCGTCAAGCAGTGAGCCGGCCTACCGCGCGGAGGCATCCGCGCTCATCGGACTCGCGCGGCTTTTTGGTCTGCTCGATAGCGCGGCCCCGCTCGGCTACCTCGCCTTCGGCAATGCCCTGCCGGTCGAAATCGCCGCGCTCACGCTCAAGGCCCTGGCGCTGCTGGTGATGGCCCGCGCGCTGCGGCCGCAGGATGTACCCTGGCCTTTTGCGGCGACCCTGTTCCTCCTCACCACCTCCGGTGCGGTCGTGGGGCAGTTCACCGGCGTATTCTCGAGCTTCTCGCTCCTCCAGTACACCGCCTTCTCGGGCTCGCTGGTCATGACCATGATCGTGCTCGCCCGGGGTCATCTCTTCACCTACTGCCGGTGGGCACTGCCGATCCCGGTCGGGGTCGCCGCGTTCCACGTCGCCTCCTCGCTCACCGGCACGGCACCCCTCGCCAACGGCCGCTTCGACTATGTCGGGGGCACCCATCCGAACTTGGGCGGCGAGATCGCGGCCGTCACGGCGCTCGCAGCTTCGCTGGCGCTTCGTCCCCGCCTGGCGCTACCCCTGGTGGCGCTGCTCTTTGCGAGTTGCGCCCTGATGCAGTCGCGCGCCGCCATGGTCGCCATAGCGTTGCTCGCGGTAATCCTGGTCGCACGCGGCGCCGCACGCCGGCTCGGCTGGCTGCTGCTGCCCGTTCTGCTGGTCATGGCGCCGTTCGCGATCGGCGTCTGGGCGTGGCTCGGAACCGATCCCTTCGCGCTTCTGGCCGAGAATCTGCTGCGCCTCGACGATCCCGATCGGGGCATCTTGTCGGGCTTTGCGGGACGCGAGGCACGCTGGGCAATCGGCTTCGACGATTTCCGTCGGGACGTGCTCTTCGGCAACGGCATCGGCACCTTCGAGAATGGGCTGGAATCGCCGCACAACGCGTTCCTCTACGGCCTCGCCATGCACGGCATCGTCTCGGTCGCCTTCTGGGGCTTCCTCGCGGCGGCGCTGGCGCGCGTGCTGGCGGCCCGCCCGGACCAGGTCGCGCTCATGGCGGCCCTCGGCCTGCTGCTCGTCTTCAACGACCGCTTCTTCAACCTCAATCCCTACCCGTTCGAGTACTACGTGATGATCCTCTGCGCCCCGGCCGCCCTCGCGGTTGCAAGACAAAGGCAGCGGGTGCCAGGCCGGGAGCCGGCCGCGGCGCTTGTCACGACGCCGGCGCCGGCTGTTGTGCAGCCATGACAAATCCTGCGGTCGAAGCGCCCGGCTCGCGTGCCCTGGGCCTGCCGCGCGGGCCCAGTTTCCCGCTCTGGCATCGGGGTTTCCGGGCGATCTGGTGGCTGATGTGGTGGGCGCTCGCCTCCTGGACACCGGCGCCGCTTCACCCATGGCGGGTGCTGCTCCTGCGGCTGTTCGGCGCCCGGATCGGCCGGGGCGCGCGGGTCTATCGCACGACACGGGTGTGGTATCCGCCAAACCTCGAGCTGGGCGACAATGCGGTGCTCGGGCCGGAGGTCAACTGCTACTGCCAGGGCCGCGTGACCGTCGGAGACAATGCGACGGTGTCGCAGTTCGCCCACCTCGTCACCGGGACGCACGACATCGACAACCCCGGGTTCCGCCTCGTCATCAAGCCGATCACGATTGGTGCCGAGGCATGGGTGGGGGCCGGTGCGATGGTCGGGCCGGGTGTCTCGATCGGCGAGGGGGCGGTTCTCGGGGCCGGGGCCGTCTGCTTCCGCGATCTCGAGCCCTGGACCGTCTATGTGGGCAATCCGTGCCGGCGGCTTCGCGCCCGCCGCAGCCCTGTCAACTAGAGCGGAGCCCAGGCGATCATCCCCCGTTCGATCGCGGCGCCGAGCAGGGCGACGGCCGGGAGTGTCACGACCCACGCTATGACGATCCTCCCCGCAACACCCCAGCGGACCGCCGACGTGCGCCGCGCCGCGCCGACGCCCACGATCGCGCCGGTGATGGTGTGCGTGGTGGAAACCGGAATGCCAAGGAAGGTCGCCCCGAAGAGCGTCAGCGCCCCGCCCGTTTCGGCGCAAAATCCCTGCATGGGCGTGAGGCGGGTAATCCGCGAGCCGACGGTTTGGACGATGCGCCACCCGCCGACCAGCGTCCCCACCGTCATCGCCAACTGGCAGGCGAGGATGACCCAGAGCGGCACGTAGAAGCTTGGGCCCAGCAGCCCTTGCGAAAAGAGCAGCGCGGCAATGATCCCCATGGTCTTTTGCGCGTCGTTCCCGCCGTGCCCGAGCGAGTAGAGGGACGCCGAAACGAACTGCAGCCGCCGGAACGCCGTGTCGACCGCGAACGGGGCGTGGCGCGCCGCGATCCAGCTCACGGCGAGGATCAGGGCCAGCGCGAGGCAGAAGCCCATCAGCGGCGAGCCAGCGATGGCGGCCACCGTCGGCAGCAGGCCGCGCCACTCGATTGCGCCGAGCCCGGCCTTGGCAAATCCTGCCCCGACGAGCCCCCCGACGAGGGCGTGCGAGCTGCTCGACGGGATTGCTAAAAACCAGGTGACGAGGTTCCACGCGATCGCCGCAACCAGGGCCGAAAAAAGCAGCGGCGGATCGATCAGCGCGGGCGCCACGAGCCCGGTGCCCAGCGTCTCGGCGACATGGACGCCGAACACCATGAAGGCGATGAAATTGAAGAAGGCGGCCCAGGCCACCGCCCATTGTGGCCGGAGCACGCGCGTCGAAACGATCGTCGCGATCGAGTTTGCCGCATCGTGCAAGCCGTTGAGCACGTCGAACAGCAGCGCCACGGCGACGAGCCCGATGAGCGCGGGGAAAGGGATGCTCATGCTCTAGACGCTCTGGATCACGATGGCGTTGATCTGGTTGGCCGCGTCCTCGAGCCGGTCGGCCACCTCTTCGAGGTGCTCGTAGATCTGGCTGGCGACCAGATACGCCATGGCGTCATTGCCGGCCGCCCGGAAGGCGATGTCGAGCCCTGCGTCATAGGCAAGGTCCGTCTCGCCTTCGATGCCAACGACCTCCTCGGTGAGCGCACCCAGCCGATCCGCATTGGCCACGGCGCGCCGCAGCAGCGGGACGGCCTCGGCGAGCTTTTCGGCTGCCTTGCGGATCAGATGGCCGATCTCGCGCATGTGGGGGGCGAACGCGCGCTGCTCGAACCGCGAGATGGTCTTGGCGGTGCGCTGCATCGAATCAAGCGTATCGTCCATGGCCGCGATCAGTTCGTTGATGTCGTCCCGGTCGAACGGCGTGATGAACGTCTTGCGTAGGCCGATCAGCACCTCACGCGCAACGCTGTCGGCCGCGGCCTCCGTGGCAACGATCTGCCGGCAGTGCTCCTCGACGCCGTCCCCGCCCTCGAGCAGCGCTTCGAGCTGGGCCGCACCCACGACGATTAGCTGCACGTGCCGCTCGAGCAGCTCGAAGAACCGGTCGTCCCGCGGCAGCAGTCGCCTGAACCAGTCGAGCATGGGCGGGCGGCTCAGCGCCCTTCGGGCGAGTCGAGATCGTCCTGGGATTGCTCGGGCCGCGAGCGGGAAGCGGCGCCATCCGCCGAACCGCCGCCCGGGCGCTCTGCCCCTCCGAGGGGGGAGGGGGGCCGGTAGCTCACATTGCTCGTTTGCACCCTGAGGTTGTTCTGGACGTGGCGCACGCCCGACACGTCCTCGATCAGCCGCTCGGCCCGGTGCTTGGCGTCCCGGCTGTCGACCGTGCCGTCGAGCGTGACCTCGCCATCCCTGACCGCCACCCGGATATCCGAGGCATCGAGCCGGTCATCGTCGGTCAGGTGCTGGTTGACGTCCTCCTCGATGCGCGCATCCGCGCGCCGATAGCCGCGCGGGCCCTTGCCGCGGTGCCCGGTGTTGAGCGGGCGGTCGTCCCATCGCGGCTGGTATTGGTCGCGTCGGGCGCCGGGCTCGCGTTCGCTCGGCTCGCGGTAGTGTTCCGCTTCGTAGGGCCCCGCGTGAAAGCCGCCGGCGTCGCGGTCCAGTGGCACGCGGTAGGGCGCCGAGTCGAAACCCTCGGCCCCGTCATCCCTGAAATTGAGGCCCGGCCCGTTCTGGCCGTAGCCACCGCCCTGTCCGTAGACGCGCTGATGGGTGTGCCCTGCCATCTCGATGCTCCTTGCGCGATGGTGTGACTATTCAGCAGCGGAACGTGGCTTGGCCAGCCAAGTTGCCTCGGGCGGCAGCCCGCGCCCACACTGCCGTTGTCCCACGGGCACGACGGGTTCGCCGGCAAGCACCCGGAAAATCGCCTGCACTAGAGGCGCGGCGGGATCATTTCCCTCAGCCCGGGAACTTGCGAAGCAGGACCCACTGCGCGCTGTCGGGCCGCCATTCCATGAGGATGGCGGCCCGGTACGGCCCGTCGGCGGTCCGCTCGGAAAAAACGCGTTCGGCGTCCTCCCGCCGGTCGAATTCCATCCTCGACACCACCCCGCTTCGATCCTCGGCCAGCCACATATCAATCTGGTAGCGCTTGGCGTGCGTATAGATCATTGCCGGTCCTGTTTCCCGCCCCGCCCGGAATAGATGGGGGGCCGGGAGGCGTGTCAACCTCGAACGCTTTGATCGCCGCGTGGTGATGGCCGCGGGATCGCCCGAAAGGGTCGGTCCAACCCCTTTTCCCGTGCGAAGATCGTTCGTTGAGGAGGGCGATGGTGCCCGGGACCGGAATCGAACCAGTGACACGCGGATTTTCAGTCCGCTGCTCTACCAACTGAGCTACCCGGGCACGTTCCGTGCCGAAGCCCGGCCGAAGTGCCCGCGGGTTATAGGCAATCGGTTTTGCGCGCGCAAGCGGCAAACACCCCCTCGGGCGGCGGGTGGAAAAAGGCCCGGCGGACCTCTCGGCTCAGGCTATTCGGCGGCCGCGGCGGCGGGCTCTTCGGGGCGCCGCGCATAGCGCCGCGCGATCGCGGCGCAGGCCATCAGCTGCGCCTGGTGGAAGAGCATCAGTGGCAGGACGATGAGGCTCACCGCCTGCCCGGCGAAGAGGATGTTGGCCATGGGAATGCCCGAGGCCATGCTTTTCTTGGAGCCACAGAAGACGATCGCGATCTCGTCCTCCTTGGAGAAGCCGAATCGGCGCGCCGCGATCGTGGTGATGGCGAGCGCCAGGGCCAGCATGAGCAGGTCGAGCAGCAGCACGGCAACGAGGCTCTGCCAGCTCAGCTGCGACCAGACGCCCGCCACCATCCCCTCGCTGAAGGCGCCGTAGACGATGAGCAGGATCGAGCCCCGGTCGACGATCGAGGTCAGCCGGCGATGGGCATTGAGCCATTTGCCGATCAACGGCCGCACGATCTGCCCGAGGGCGAACGGCAGCAGGAGCTGCAGCGAAATGTCCTCGAGCGCCGTGAGCGACAGACCGCCGCCATGGCTCGACAGCAGCAGCGCCACGAGGAGGGGCGTGACGACGATCCCCGCGAGGTTCGAAATCGAGGCCGAGCAGAGCGCCGCCGGCACGTTGCCGCGCGCAATGGAGGTGAAGGCGATCGATGACTGCACCGTCGAGGGCAGGACCGCGACGAACATCAGGCCGAGCGCCAGATCCGGGGTGAGCCACGGCCGGAAGATCGCGGTGATGATGAGGCCGAGAATGGGGAAGATCACGAAGGTGGAGATGAACACCAGTCCCTGCAGCCGCCAGTGCAGGATGCCGGCGAGGATCGCCTGCGGCGAGATGCGGGCGCCGTAGAGGAAGAAGAGCAGCGAGACGGCGAGATAGGTGACATAGCCCATCGCGACAGCCCCGGTTCCGCGCGCGGGAATGATCGCGGCAACAATCACGGTTGCGATCAGCAGCAGCACATAGCCGTCGATCGGCAGGCGGAAGGGGAGCTTGAACAAGGGACGCCGTCGAAACCCGGGGGAAGAGCGCCCCGGCTCTAGCACGGCTCGCCGCCATTTGCAGCAGGTCCTGCGCGGGACCGCATCCGGGGAGGGGAGCCTCGCGCGGGTCGCGTTGACAAGCCTGACCGACGCGCGGTTTACGTTGCGCGGCCGCGCAAGGAGGAACTGACGTGCCGATCTATGATCTCAAGGATGAAGAACTCAAAAATTACCGCAGCCGCGTCGTGCCGCCGGCCGATTTCGATGCCTTCTGGAGCGCAACGCTCGGCGAGGCGCGCGGCTTTCCGCTCGCGGCGAACTTCGCGCGGGTCGATGTGGGCCTTCCCGTTTTCGACGTGTTCGACCTGACCTTTGCCGGTTTTGACGGCCAGCCGGTGAAGGGCTGGTTCATCCTGCCCAAACAGCGCCAGGGCAAGCTCCCCCTCGTGGTCCGCTATATCGGCTACGGTGGCGGCCGCAGCGTGCCGCACGACCACCTCATCTGGCCGGCTGCCGGCTACGCCCACCTCGTCATGGACACGCGCGGGCAGGGGAGCGTCTGGTCGGTGGGGGCCACGGCCGATCCGGCGGGCTCGGACCCGGCAAACCCGGGCTTCATGACGCGCGGCATCATGAGCCGCGACACCTATTACTACCGGCGCGTTTTCACCGACGCCGTCCGCGCCATCGAGGCGGGGCGCGGCCACCCCGAGGTGGACGCCGAAAGGATTGCGGTGGTCGGCGGCAGCCAGGGTGGCGGCATCTCGATTGCGGCCGCCGCGCTCGAACCGGCGGTCAATGCGCTGATGGCCGACGTGCCGTTCCTCTGCGATTTTCCGCGTGCTGTACGTGTTGCGCAGCGCGATCCCTATACGGAGATCACGCGGTTCCTCGCGATGCACCGGGACAAGGTGGATCGGGCCTTCGAAACGCTCCGCTATTTCGACGGCACGGTCTTCGCGACCCGCATCAAGGCCCCGGCCCTGGTTTCGGTCGCGACGATGGACACGATCTGCCCGCCATCGACGGTCTATGCCGCCTACAACGCTCTCGGGAGCACCGACAAGAGCATCATCGAGTACGGCTTCAACGACCACGAGGGCGGCGGGGTCTTCCAGATGCAGGCCCAGCTCGATTGGCTGGCGCGGCATTTCGGCGCCTGAGCGGCGAACCTACCAAAACGTGAGCAACGGCCCCGCCACCGATAGCAACTTTTGGTGCCGGGGCCGCGTTCCTCAAGCAGAAGACGGGCGAGTATTGCCCAGACATCCTGCTTTTGAGGAATTCATCATGCGGAACGCGACCCATCTCGATCACATGCTCGAAAATGCCGTAGCGGAGGCACTCGGAGTCGAGCTGCCGCATCCCGAGTCCCCCAAGCGCGTGCGGGCCAGCCGGCCCCGTCCTTCCCGCCGGCAGGTGAAGCTCCTCAAGGCGCGTCGGGAGCACCGCGCCGCGGCCTGACGTTCACTTGGTTTCCCGTGCCTCGAGAGCCTCGACGCGCCGGAAGAGCTCGTTGAGCAGCACGTGGTGATGCACGACGAAGCGGTCGTACGCGACCGCCTGCGGCGTCTTTCGGGCGCCGGGCCTGAGGCGGCGTTCGGTTCGCCCGCCGGCCGTCGTGACCTTCTCGTAGTCGCTCTCGCCAAACCCCCACTGCACCATGCGCGGATCGATCGCTGCGACCGGCTCCGCGCCGAACCCGTAATAGCTCCAGCCCGGTTCGTCCGCCGGCGCGGTGGAGCGGTACCAGATGGGCTCAGCGGCGAGGAGGGCGTGTGATCGGGCCGGATCCACGGGCTCGATGGCAGTCTTGAACCTGAGGCTCGAGGTCGAGCGCAGCAGCGCATTGTTGCTGGCGCTGTCGAGCACGGCATTGGCCGCGCCCGCCGTTGTGGCAATGCTCGGAAATTCGACCCCTCCCGTCCCACCGACCGTCAGTCCTTCATACCAGGTCGACCCGTCGGGGCTGACCTTGACGTGAAAGGCGTCGTCGCCGGTGAGGCCCATCTCCGCCCGCCCGGAAAAGTCATCCTGATAGGTGAGTGAGGCGGTCCGCGCCGCCGCGGCCTTGCTGACGACGATCCGCATGTCGCCACTGCCGGGCGTTACGTCGTCGTTGGCGAAAAGCGCCACGTCCGATTTGACCGCCAGCCGGTTGGTTGCGTCCGCCGTGGTGAGGACGCCGAGCATCGGTGCCGGGTTGACCGGCGTCGCCGGCGCCCACCCGGTCCCGTCGAAGATCAATAGCGCCGCTTCGTCCGCGACCCATGCCCGCCACCCGGCCCGCGGGTCATAGAACAGCCACCCTCCGTCCTGCCAGGCGGCGATCCGCCCCGCCTGGCCGCTCCAGGCGCCGGTCGGACTCGTGGCGACGAGGTAGCGGTCCCCGGCCGAGGGGGAGCCGGGCGGCGTCGCGAGGTCGCGGTCCAGCACCGAGAGCTGCACGAGCGTGTCGAGGTCGCGCAGCGCCTCGTTGTGCGTGATGAATTTCTGCGCCTGCTGCGGCGCGATGTAGGCGAGGCTGAGATTGGCGGTTTCGTCCATGGGCATCCCCGGAAAAAGTGGACGAAGGCTAGGGCCTGGTCCCGCCGCCGGGGATAGATTTCAGGCGGTCGTGCCGCCCCGCCGCCGCGCGAGATAGATGTGATTGCAGGCGAGCACGACCTCGCCGCGCTGGTTGACCACCCGCACCTCCTCGACGATCCGCCCGTAGTCCGGCCGTTTGGGGTCGGGATCGAGTGCGGCAATCGTCAGCTCGGTGTGGATCGTGTCGCCGATGAACACCGGCTTGGGAAAGCGCAGCCGGTCGAAGCCGTAGGTGAAGGCGAGGGGATTGATTTCGCCCGCCGTGAGGCCGATGCCGATCGCAAAGGTCATCGTGCCGTGCGCGATGCGCTGGCCGAACTCGCTGTGCCGCATCGCCTCGGCGTCCATGTGATGCGGAAAGAAATCGCCGGTGTGGCCGGCGTGGATGACAAAATCCGCCTCGGTGATAGTGCGGCCATAGGTCTTGCGCGTCTCCCCAAGCGCGTAGTCCTCGAAATGGCGGGGCCGCTCCATGGCGTCCTCCTCGCGTGGGTTGCTGTCCCAGCCGGCCTCAGGGGGCGGGCTGGACAGGCGTTGCGGGTTGGGCGGCCGAAGTGAAAGCCGCCTCGGCGAGTGCCATGGTGTGCCACGCATCCTCGACGCTCGTGACCAGCCGGTCGTCCTGCCCGGCCGCGAAGCGCTGGAGATTGCTCATCGTGCCGATGAAGGCGTGGGGGAACCAGCCGCCCTCGAGCGGCACCTGCGTCCACTCTTCGCCCCGCCGCGTGATCCAGAGCTCATCCGGTTCGCCTGCCGGGTAGTTGAGCAGCACGCCGAGCTTGACGATCGCCGCGCCCGCATCTCCCTCGAACCGGAAGCTCGCATCCTGGAATTTGCGGCCGAAATCGTGGTTGTGGTTGATCGAGAGCGTGACCCGCTGGTCCGCTGCGAAGTCGATGATCGCCGATGTCCGGGTCTGCGCAAGCTCCGTCGAAGGGTGGCCGAGGGTTCGGGCATGGACACCCACCGGATTGCCCAGGAACGCCCGCACGAGGTCGAGATAGTGGATGGAGTGGACGGCAATTTCGACCCGCGGCATCCCCTTGAGAAAGGGGAAGAGATGCCAGGGCGTTACCAAGTTGAGGTGCATCTCGACGTCGACGAGCCGTCCCAGCCAGCCCCGCTCGACGGCATCGCGCAACGCCAGCAGCATCGGGGAAAAGCGGAGCTGGAAATTGACTGCCGCCTTGAGCCGCTTGCGCCGGCAGAGCTCGAGGATAGCGGTGGCCTCGGCGAGGTCGCGCCCCATCGGCTTCTGCATCAGCACGGCCGCGCCGTCCGGCAGTTGCGGCAGCACCTCGAGATGCGCCGACGGGGGCAGGGCGAGGTCATAGACCGCATCCGGCGTCGCGATCGCCTCGGCGAGCGACGGGAAGGCCCGCGTCTCCCATTTGTCGGCGAGCCTTGCCGCCTTGGCGCCGTCGAGGTCGTAGAGCCCGGCCACCCGGAACCCCGCGAGTCGATAGGCCGGCAGGTGGGCATCGCCGACGATGCCGCCCGCGCCGACGATGACGATCGGACGCGGTGTGGATGGGCGCGGCCAGCTTTGCCGCAGGCTGGCGACGTCGATGCTCATCGCCTCCTCCCTTGCTGTGCCTGAGACGTTTTCACGCGCGGACCGGTCCGGGCAAGCCTCAGTCCTCGTGAAAAACCTCTTCCATGCTGCCCCACCACTCGCCCTCCTTGTTGGTCGGAAGCGGGGACTGCTTGGGCATGCAGACGGCCCACCACTCCTTCGTGGCCGGGTCGGCGGCCATCGCCGCCATATCGGCCTCGAAATCGGTGCCGGTGTACTCGAAATAGGCGAACAGCAGGTTCTCCGGCTCGCGCAGGAAGATCGAATAGTTCGTGATGTTGCTGGCCTTGATCTGCTTGAGCACGTCCGGCCACACGGCCGCATGCAGCCGCTTGTATTCCGCGATGTGCTCGGGCCGGATGCCGAGTATCTGTCCGTAGCGTTTCATGGTTCCTCCCTGAATGTGTGCCGCGGGTTAGGTATTGGTGCGCCCTACACCCGGTACACCCGCTTGGCGTTCTCGCGCAGCAGCCGCGCCTTTTCATCGGCACTCGCCCCCGCGATGATCTCGTTTGTAAAGTTCACCCACGTGGTGAGGTTCGCGGTGAGGCGGCAGACGGGGTGGTCGCTCCCCCAGACCACGCGTTCCCAGCCGAAGCTCTCGATCACGTGCTCGACATAGGGCCTGACCGT
>DASZTU010000295.1:0-4664 GCA_035547975.1 Devosiaceae bacterium
CTCGTTGGTATCGGGCGAGACCACGAATTGGCCGCCCGCCTCGACCACTGCATCGACTTCCTGTGTGGAGAGAACCGTGCCGGCCCCGATCGCGGCACGCCCGCCGAGGGCGCTCCCGATGCGCGAAATCGAGGTCAGCGCCTCGGGCGAATTGAGCGGCACCTCGATCATGGTGATACCCGCTTCGACGAGCGCCCCCGCGACGGCAACCGCCTCGCCCGTCGTGATCCCGCGCAGGATCGCGATGATGTGCCGTGCGTCCGTCATGGCCTCCTCCTTGCCCCGAGCGCCCCACTTAGCCTGTCTTCGTCGGGAGCGGTAGGGGTGCGGCTCACGTCCCCGCACGGGCGGCCCGGAGCCCCGCGAGGGTTGCCTCGGTTGCGTCGATGATCCGGCTTCGGGCGCCGATCAGCGAGAGCCCGCGGGCGTAGAGAGCGCAGAGGGCGGCGCTGCCGATGAGCGGAATTTCGTCACTATCCGTGGCGAGCCACTCGCGCTGCCCACCGATTTCGGCCCCGATCAAAAGGCCGGAGAGATAGCCGGCGCACCACGAGGGGCCGCGGCCCGAGAGCAGCGCCCCCGCGCGCACCTTGAAGAGGGACGCGCTGAGCTTTTCCGGTGCTTCGATGCCGCGCGCGAGGCCAGCATCGATTCCCGCTTCCCGTTCGCTATCCTCGCCAGCGCCGCTGAGGGACAGGCGCAACACCGAGTGGGCGCGCAGCACCTCGAACAGCTCGCCCGTCATGCTGGTCGCAAACCGCTCGATCCGGCGTCCGTCGACGGCGATCCACTTCGAGTGCGTGCCGGGGAGAATAGCCGTGCCGGCAAAGCCGGGCCGCAGGGCCGATAGCCCGAGCACCTGGGTTTCCTCGCCCCGCATCACGTCCTCGGCGCCGGCCAGTTTCTGGCAAACGCCGGGCAGGATTTTGGGGGCGAGGCGTGCATTCGCTCCCCGCGGCGTCACGGCCGCAAAGCGCAGCCCGCCGAGATCGGCCGGCGCATCGAGGTAGGGGGCTTCCATCCAGCCTTGCCGGGCCCCGGCCATGCCGCAGATCAGCACGTCGAAAGTCTTGCCATCCGCGGGCAGTTCGCCCGCGAGGAGGTCGTCGAGCGCCGGCGCGAAACCATCCGGGGTGAGCTTTCCCATGCCGAGGGGCGAAGTCTTGCTGAACGTGACGCCGCCGTCGCCCGCCATCCCCCAGGCCCTGAGGTTCGACGTGCCCCAGTCGACCGCCACCCACTCCGTCCCGCCCCGCAACGCTCCCTCCACGGCCACACGCGCCCTGCCGGTCGGTTCGTAGCCGATTGCCCCGGATGGCGCCAGCGGCGATGCGGGCGCGGCGACTGCCTTACCGAAAGCGAAAGAGGGCGGAAAAGCATTTCCTAAGCCTCGCCCCCGGTTCTATAAGTCGGTCCCGATGACGACCCGCCGGCCGATGCGCCGGCGGCCATGGGAAGAGAAAAATGACCTCAACAAACGGCACCACGCCGGCCGGGACCAATGGCTCGGCCAAGAAGCTGCGCTCGCGCGCCTGGTTCGACAATCCGGCCAACCCGGACATGACCGCGCTCTATCTCGAGCGTTACCTCAATTTCGGCATTTCACGGGAAGAGCTGCAGTCCGGCAAGCCGATCATCGGCATCGCCCAGACGGGTTCCGATCTCTCCCCGTGCAACCGCCACCACCTCGAGCTGGCGAAGCGCGTCCGCGAGGGGATCCGGGACTCCGGGGGCATCCCGATCGAGTTCCCGGTGCACCCGATACAGGAAACCGGCAAGCGCCCGACCGCCGGGCTCGACCGGAACCTCGCCTATCTCAGCCTCGTCGAGGTGCTCTACGGCTACCCCATCGACGGCGTGGTTCTGACCATCGGCTGCGACAAGACGACGCCCGCCATGCTGATGGGCGCGGCCACGGTGAACATTCCCGCCATCGCCCTTTCCGTCGGGCCCATGCTCAACGGCTATTTCCGCGGTGAGCGCACCGGCTCCGGCACCATCGTCTGGAAGGCCCGCGAGCTCATGGCGAAGGGCGAGATCGATTACCCGCAATTCATCGATCTCGTCGCCTCCTCGGCGCCCTCGACCGGCTACTGCAACACGATGGGCACGGCGACGACGATGAACTCCCTCGCTGAGGCGCTGGGCATGCAGCTGCCGGGATCGGCGGCCATCCCCGCCCCCTACCGCGACCGCCAGGAGATGTCGTACCGGACCGGCCTCAGGATCGTGGACATGGTGAAGGAGGACCTGAAACCGTCCGACATCCTCACCAAAGAGAATTTCATCAACGCGATCGTCGTCAATTCCGCCATCGGCGGGTCGACCAACGCGCCCATCCACATCGTCGCGATCGCCCGGCACATCGGCATCGACCTCACCGTCGAGGATTTCGAGCGCTACGGGCACAAGGTCCCGCTGCTGGTCAATCTGCAGCCCGCCGGCGAATATCTCGGGGAGGACTACTACCACGCCGGCGGCGTGCCGGCGGTCGTCAACGAGTTGATGAAGCACGGCCTCATCCGCGAGAACGCGCCCACCGTCAACGGCAGGACGATCGGCGAAAACTGCCGCAACACGCCCATCCAGGATGAAAAGGTCATCCGCCCGTTCGACAAGCCGCTCAAGACCGACGCCGGTTTCATCGTGCTCAAGGGCAATCTCTTCAACAGCGCCGTGATGAAGACGAGCGTCATCAGCCAGGAGTTCCGCGACCGCTATCTCAGCGATCCGGCGAGCCCCAATGCGTTCGAGGGCAAGGCCGTGGTTTTCGACGGGCCGGAGGACTACCACCACCGCATCGACGACCCGGCGCTCGCGATCGACGAGCACACCATCCTCTTCATGCGCGGCGCCGGCCCGATCGGCTATCCCGGCTCGGCCGAAGTGGTGAACATGCGTTCGCCGGACTATCTGCTCAAGCGCGGCATCACCTCGCTCCCCTGCATCGGGGACGGCCGGCAGTCGGGCACCTCGGGCTCGCCTTCGATCCTCAACGCCTCGCCCGAGGCGGCGGCCGGCGGAAACCTCGCGATCCTGAGGACCGGCGATCGCGTCCGCATCGACCTCAATGCCGGCACGGCCGATATCCTCATTTCCGACGAAGAGATCGAGGAGCGGCGGGCCGAGCTCCACGCCGCCGGCGGCTACAAGTACCCGGCGCACCAGACGCCCTGGCAGGAGATCCAGCGTGGTCTGGTCGACCAGTTGGGCAGCGGCGGGGTGCTCAAGCCGGCGGTCGCCTACCAGCGCCTCGCGCAGACGGCCGGGCTGCCGCGCGACAACCACTGAGTTCGCTGGCGTAAACCGCGAGAGCTTGCGAACGGCCGGGGCGACCCGGCCGTTTGCGCTACCCGCGAGCCCCGGAGAGTACCATGATCGCCGCGATCGACCATTTCGTCCTCACGGTCGCCGATCTCGAGTCGACGCTCGATTTCTACGAGCGCGTGCTGGGGATGCGGCGCCAGCTAGCGCCGAACCGACCCGCCGCGCTCCACTTCGGCAGCCAGAAGATCAACGTCCACGAAGCGCGGCGCACCTTCGAACCCAAGGCATTGTGCCCCACCGAAGGGGCGGCCGATTTCTGCCTCGTCACGGAGTGGTCTATCGCGGACGTGCTGGCGCGCCTCAGGGCGCACAATGTGGAGGTCGAAGTCGGTCCGGTTGCCCGGAACGGCGCGCGCGGCGCCATGACATCGGTCTACTTCCGCGATCCGGACGGCAACCTCGTCGAGGTCAGCCGCTATGACGACTGACCGCGGCGGCTCCGCGAGCCCGGTGCGCCGGCAATCCGGCAATGATCGCGGCCGGCCAAGCGGCCGCCCAGCACCGGCGCCTCAGTACTTCCTGAGCAGCCCCACGAGCCGGCCCTGCACCTTGACCCGGTCGGGCCCGAAGATGCGCGTTTCGTAGGCCGGATTGGCCGCCTCGAGGGCAACCGAGTTGCCGCGCTTGCGCAGCCGCTTGAGCGTGGCCTCCTCGTTGTCGACGAGCGCGACCACGATCTCCCCGGTCGATGCCGAGTCCTGCTTGCGGATCAGCACCGTGTCGCCATCGAAAATACCGGCCTCGATCATCGAGTCGCCGCGCACCTCGAGGGCAAAGTGTTCGCCCGCGCCCAGCATCTCGGGCGGAACTGAAATGGTGTGGCTGTGCGTCTGGATGGCCTCGATCGGCACGCCGGCTGCGATCCGGCCCATGACCGGCACCGCAACCGGCCGCGTATAGTCGCCACCAACTGGCGCCGCTGGCGCGTTGGCCCGCGGCGGAGGCGCCGCCACCACCCGACCGAGATTGCCTTCGATGACCGAGGGCTCGAACCGGGCTCGCCGGCCGCCCAGCGAAGGGTTCATCGAATCGGGAAGCTTGATCACTTCCAGCGCCCGTGCCCGGTTTGGAAGGCGCCGGATGAAACCCCGTTCCTCGAGCGCCGTGATGAGCCGGTGGATGCCCGACTTCGACCTGAGATCGAGGGCATCCTTCATCTCGTCGAAAGAGGGCGGAATGCCGCTTTCCTTCATCCGCTCGTGTATGAACATGAGCAATTCGTGCTGCTTGCGCGTCAGCATGGGCATCCCCGATCCAGAATCGGAACAAACATCGAACGTGTTATAGATGTTCCAGTTCTGTTCTGCAACAGCAAGGTAAAGGCCGAGTTTACGACC
>DASZTU010000296.1:0-1529 GCA_035547975.1 Devosiaceae bacterium
GCGCGTTCCATCGCGTGCAAAGCCGCCTCGACGGCGCCGGGATCGCGCTGCAGCTTGATCGCCGCCAGCCGCTCGACCTGCTCGTCGCGCACCCGGGCATTGTCGACCACCCGCACGTCGACTGCGGGCTCATCCTCGACCCGGTAGCGGTTGACCCCGACGATCACCTCCTCGCCGCGGTCGACCCGTGCCTGCCGAAGCGCGGCGGCCTTCTCGATCTCGAGCTTGGGCCTTCCCGCCTCAACCGCCGCGATCATCCCACCCTCGGCCTCGACCTCGGCGATCAGCGCCCGCGCCTTCTCGACGAGCTCTGCCGTCAGCGCCTCGACGTAGTAGGAGCCGCCGAGCGGGTCGACCACATCCGTCACCCGCGTCTCGTGCTGCAAAATGAGCTGTGTGTTGCGGGCAATGCGGGCCGAAAATTCGGTTGGCAACGCAATGGCTTCGTCGAAGGAGTTGGTGTGGAGGCTCTGCGTGCCGCCGAGCACCGCCGCGAGCGCCTCGAAAGCCGTGCGCACGATGTTGTTGTGCGGGTCCTGCTCGGTGAGCGAGACGCCTGAAGTCTGGCAATGGGTCCTGAGCATCAGCGAGCGCGGGTCCTTTGCCCCGAGCCCCCGCATGATTTCGGCCCAGAGCGTGCGCGCCGCGCGGAGCTTCGCGACCTCGACGAAGAAATTCATGCCGATGCCAAAAAAGAAGCTGAGCCGGCCGGCAAAAGCGTCGATGTCGAGCCCCCGCGCCAGCGCCGCGCGAACATAGGCGAGGCCGTCGGCCAGCGTGTAGCCGAGTTCCTGCACCGCCGTCGCCCCGGCCTCGTGCATGTGGTAGCCCGAAATCGAGATCGAATTGAATTTCGGCATGTTTTCCGCCGTGTAGGCGATGATGTCGCCCACGATCCGCATGCTCGGCTCGGGGGGGTAGATGTAGGTGTTGCGGACCATGAACTCCTTGAGGATGTCGTTCTGGATGGTTCCGTCGAGCTCAGCCGGTTTCACCCCCTGCTCTTCCGCCGCGACGATGAACATGGCGAGGACCGGGATCACGGCGCCGTTCATCGTCATCGAAACCGACATCCGGTCGAGCGGAATGCCGTCGAAGAGGATCTTCATGTCCTCGACGGAATCGATCGCGACCCCCGCCTTGCCCACGTCGCCAACGACACGCGGATGGTCGGAATCGTAACCGCGATGCGTTGCGAGGTCGAAAGCAACCGAAAGCCCCTTCTGGCCGCCTTCGAGCGCCCGGCGGAAAAAGGCATTGCTCTCCCGCGCCGTCGAGAAACCGGCATACTGGCGGATGGTCCACGGCCGGTTGGCGTACATCGTCGCGCGGATGCCGCGCGTAAAGGGCGCGACGCCCGGCAGCGCCGAAGCGGCCTCGTCGGGCACATCTTCCGCAAAATAGGCCGGCTTGACCGGCAACCCGCCATAGTCACGGCTCAGCGACGCGGCCGAGTCCGCCTTGAGCTCGCCTGCGGCGAGCTTCTCCCAGTCGGCGAAGGTGGCAGGTTTGTCGGCCATGCGCTGTCC
>DASZTU010000297.1:0-2969 GCA_035547975.1 Devosiaceae bacterium
CTATGTGGGCGATCGCTTCGCCGAAGAGGCGCGCAAGATCCACTTCAACGACGCGGAGGCGCGCGGCATCTATGGCGAAGCCACCCCGGACGAGGTCACGTCGCTGATCGAGGATGGGGTCGAGTTCATGCCGCTGCCGACCCTGCCGGAAGACCACAACTAGCGAACGGCCCGGCCGCCCTGGGCTCCGGGCGTGGGAGGGGCGGACATGGGGCCGACACTCGACGAGATCGAGGCGACGATCGAACGGCTGGAAGCGCGGCTCGCCGCCTCCCAAAATCCCGAGACCGCGCGGCTCCTTGCCGCCTATCGCAAGCTCGATGCCCGGTTTCGTGCCGATCTCGACGATCCGCGCGACCTGGCGCTGAGCCGGGGCGCCGCGCTGATGCTGCTGCGATTTCTCGATGAGGGCGGCCAGCCGGGCTAGAGACCGCGGACCGCCTGCATGGTCGCCTCGTCGGCCGGCAGAAAGGTCTCGATGGCGAGTTCGGCGAGGACCGGCGCGTGGGGGGCGCCGAAGACCATGGTCGTCGAAACGAAGCGCATGAGGCCGCGGGGGGTGTCGAGCACGAGGGGCACGGCGAGCGTCTCGCCCGGGTCGCGGGAGGGCCGCGCGGCGCCCGTGGGCACCGGGTAGGCGGAAATCTCCTCGATCAGCGTTCCGATCTCCGGGTCGGCGCTGTCCGCGAATTGCCGCCGCAGTCGGTGGACGAGGTGCGCCCGCCATTCGCCGTAGTTGCGGATGCGGGGGGCGAGCCCCTCCGGATGGAGCGAGGCGCGCAGCACGTTGATGGGCGGCTTCGTCAGCCAGGGCGCGGCATCCGCCAGCAGCAGCTCCGTCGGGCCGTTGGCGGCAATCAGGTTCCAGTGCCGGTCTACGGCGAGGGCGGCGAAGGGCTCGTGCGCCTTGAGGAGGGCGCGCACGCCCGCGAGCGCGGGCTGGAGCGCCACATCGGCGAGGTCCGGATCGGGAAAGGCCGGGGCGAAGCCCGCCGCGAGCAGGCAGGCGTTGCGCTCCCGCAGCGGCAGTTCGAGGCAGTCGGCGAGGCGCAGAACCATGTCCCGGCTGGGGGTCGACCGGCCGGTCTCGATGAAGCTCAGATGCCGTGCCGAGATGCCCGCGTCGAGCGCGAGGTCTAGCTGGCTGAGGCGCCGACGATGGCGCCAGTCCCGAAGCTTGTCGCCGATGGGGAGGGTTTGCATGCGGCCTATGTAGGCGCCACCCCGCTTTGCGTCCATTACCTCCCGGGTAATCGACGGGAGGCGCGAATGGCGATTGGCTGCGGGCCGTCAACACGGAGCAAAGGAGTTTTCCATGACCGACCACGCGCTGATCGCCGACCGCTACATCGCGCTCTGGAACGAGACCGATTCCAACGTGCGGCGCTCGCTCCTCGCCAGCCACTGGTCATCCGATGCCCGCTATGTCGATCCGCTGATGGCCGGCAAGGGGCCGGACGAGATCGATGCGCTGATCGCGGGCGTGCAGAAGCAGTTCCCCAACTTCAGCTTCCGGCTGACGGGAAAGCCCGATGGCCACGGCAACCACATGCGGTTTTCCTGGAGCCTCGGGCCCGGCGACTTCGTCGATGCGCCAATCGAGGGCACGGACTTCGTCGAGCTCGCCGACGGCCGCATCCGCTCGGTCACCGGCTTCCTCGACCGCGTGCCGCAGATGTAGGCCGCAACTTTCCCTTCGGCGTTGCGTTCGCCGAAGAGCCGGAATCACTTCGGCGCGAAGCCCGCCCTCTGGGCGGGCTTCTGCCTTGGTGGGGGGCGTCTGGTGGCGCTAGAAAGAAAGCCTTCCCCGACGTTATTTGCGGAGTTCCGCCATGCCTCTCCCCACTCCTCCCGACGCGGCCCAGTCCGGGCATTTCTCGATCGGCGGCGACCTCAGGGTGCACCGCCTCGGTTTCGGGGCGATGCGCATACCCGGGCGGGGCATCTGGGGGCCGCCGGCCGACCGCTCGGAGGCGCTGCGAACGCTGCGGCGCCTTCGCGATTTCAATGTGAACTTCGTCGACACGGCAGAGGCCTACGGGCCCCATGTGAGCGAGGAGCTGATCCGGGAAGCGCTCCACCCCTATGGCGAAATCGTCATCGCCACCAAGGGCGGCTTCCGGCGCCCTGGACCCGACCGCTGGGAGATGGACGGGCGGCCGGAGGTGCTGCGGCGCAACGTCGAGGGCAGTCTCAAGCGCCTCGGTCTCGAGCAGATCCCGCTCTGGCAGTTGCACCGCATCGACCCCAAGGTGCCCCGCAGGGAGCAGTTCGAGGTGATCCGGGAGTTCCGCAAGGAGGGGCTCGTCAAGCATGTGGGCCTCAGCGAGGTCGGCGTCGCCGACATCGAGGAGGCGCAGAACTATTTCCAGGTGGTGACGGTGCAGAACCGCTATAGCCCGCAGGCGCGCGGGTTCGACGCGGTGCTCGAATACTGCACCGACCACACGATCGGCTTCATTCCCTGGGCGCCGCTCGGCTCGGGCTCGCTCGCCAGGGGCGCTTCAACGCTCGAAAGCATCGCCGCCAAGTATCACGCAACGACCGGCCAGATCGCCATTGCCTGGCTGCTCAAGCGCTCCCCGGTGATGCTGCCGATTCCCGGTACCGGCCGGGTCGCCCATCTCGAGGAGAACGTCGCGGCGGCCGCGATCGAGCTTTCCGACGAGGACGAGGAGGCGATCGCCAACAGCCGTCACTAGCCCGGAGGCTTGCCCGCGCGCTGGTGCGGCTTGCTCCGCGTGCCTCGGTGGTCGAGCGTCAGCCAGGCGATGATTGCCGACGCGGCCGAGAGCAGGGCGGTGCCCCAGGCGACGGCCGAGAATGCCGCGTCGGTGGCCGCAACGCGCATCGCCTCGAGGTCCGGCGCGAGCGGGGTGTCGCTGGGCCGGCCGAAGGAGAGGTCGGCGCGGCCATCGGTCAGGCGCGCGAAGACAACGGCCGCGATCGCGCCCATGATGGCGACGGCG
>DASZTU010000298.1:0-2755 GCA_035547975.1 Devosiaceae bacterium
GTCGATGTTGTCCTTGGGCATCGACTGCGCGCGCGCATTGGCGACGGCGAGCCGCAGGCGCGCGTTGAAGGCGGGGTCGGGGGCGCCCAGCTTGGCCGCCACGGTGATTTCGCGGGCCAGCTTGGAAAAGACCTTCGAGCGCGCCGCATCGGACTTGCCCTTGCGGTGCATGATGTTCTTGGCGTGCGAATGGCCGGCCATGCGACACTCCTCGTCAAACGAAAATGGGAATTCGGTGGCGCTATATAGAAGTGGCGGCGGGGATTGTGAAGCGGGCGGCGGTTCAGAAGTCGGGCAAGGTCTGCGCCAGCACCCCGCCGACGCGCAGAGGCGCGATGCGAGCGGCGAGCCCGGTGCTGGAATCGGTCTCGACCGCAATGCCGCAGAGCGTCGCCTCGTTCTCGGCCGGGGTGAAGCGGCCGTTGGCGATGCCGGTGAGGAAGCGGTTGAGCGGCTCCTCCGGGTCGACCCCGATGATGGAATCGTAATCACCGCACATGCCGGCATCGGCCATGAGCGCCGTGCCGCCCCTCAGGATGCGCGCGTCGGCGGTGGGGATGTGGGTGTGGGTGCCCACGACCAAAGTAACGCGGCCGTCGAGGAAATACCCCATGCCCTGGATTTCCGAGGTCGCTTCGGTGTGGAAATCGACAATGATGGCGTCGGCCTGCTCGCCGAGCGGGCAGGCGGCGACCGCCGCCTCGACGGCGCGGAACGGATCGTCGACCGGTCCCATGAAGACGCGCCCGAGCGCGTTGATGACGAGCACCCGATAGCCGCCGCGCGTCTCGACCAGGGCCTGGCCTCGCCCGGGGACGCCGGGCGCCATGTTGATCGGTCGGAGCAGCGTCGGCTCCCGCTCGATATAGGTCAGGGTGTCGCGCTGGTCGAAAGCGTGATCGCCGAGCGTGACGATGTCGGCGCCGGCCGCCCTGAGGCCCTGGAAGTGCTGCTCGGTCAAGCCGCGCCCATGGCTCGCATTCTCGCCGTTGATGACGACGCAGTCGAACCCATACCGGGCAATGAGTTGCGGCAGGCGCTCGGCCACGGCATCGCGGCCCGACCGGCCCACCACATCCCCCAGAAACAGCAGCCTCATGCGAACAAGACCTCAGGCCGCCGTGTCTTCCGGCGCGAAATGCCGAATGCCAATTTCGGTGACCATCGCATCGAGGGGGCGGTCGTGCGGCTCGCGTGGAATTTCGGGCAGTTCCTGAGCGGCGAAGGCATAACCGATGAGCCTGGGTTGCTTCTTCATCTGGGCGAGCGTGCGGTCGTAATAGCCGCCGCCATAGCCGAGGCGCGTGCCACGCCGGTCGAAGCCGAGCAACGGCATGACCACGACATCGGGCTCGGCGCGAGGGGCAATCTCTGAGGGAGCGAGCGTGCCGAAGCCGGAGGGATAAAGTGGCGCGCCCTGTTCCCAGAGGCGCATGTCGAGCGGCTGCCCGTCGCCCCTGACCACGGGCAGGCAGACGGGCTGGAAGCTGTCCATCAGGCGGGCCATCAGGGGTTTTACGTCCAGCTCTTCGCGGATCGGCCAGTAAAGGGCGACGACATCGTTGGGCTTGAGCGGCACGCCGTCGAGGAAATGGTTCGCGGCGGCCAGCGCCGCATCGGCGCGCAGCGCCGGCGCGATCGCGGCGCGCATGGCCCTCGCCTTCGTGCGCAGCGCCGCCTTGGCCCCCTCGATCGTTGCATCTGGCATGGCGGCACCGCGAGAACTGTGCCGCCCTGGCCGTGGGACATGCGATCCCGGGAACCTACTCACGTAGGTGGGCGCCGTATGTCCGAGCCCACGGGCCCGGTCAGGGACAGCTCCCTTCAGGATCGATAAGGCCCCGGGGATATAGAAGTCCTCACGCGCCGGGCAGCACCTTCATATAGGGCGCGAAGACGGTGCGCGCCAAGTGCGAATTGGGGAAGGGCACAGAGATCGGGTACCCGCTCGAAACCATTTCTTAACCAGCCCGCCGCAGCGGGCGTGGCCAATCGGCCACGCATTCAGCTTCCGTTCAGTGCGCTCGGCTAAAAGCCGGGATGTCGCCACGCAAATGCCGCCATCGGCCGCGAGCACGGGCGTCATCTTCAGGGACGAATCCAAATGCGCAGCTTCATCGCCTCGGCTCTCATCATTGCCGCTATCCTGATCGGCCAGCAGTGGGTGACGAGGGCCAGCGAGGCACGCAGCGCCTTCAGTGCCGAGATCTCGGCGCACCCGGCGGCCGCGCAGGCGATGGATGCCTGGATGCGCGGCGCCCGGTGAGGGTGACGGAGCGGCCACTCTCCCTGGCGCTTCTGCATTCGTTCCGGTGGCTCCGCGGGTTCGTGGGCTATGAGCGGCCGAAAGAGAAGAAATCGTTGCCGAGGATAAGGGCCAGGGCAGTATTCTTGTTGAGGTCCCAGGGCTGGTGATCGCCGACCCGTTCGTGGCAGCCTTCATGTAGGGCAATCGGTAGCAGCATGGTCCGATCGGCGGGGTCGCGCACGAAGTAGAGCGCGGCGGAATTGCCAAAGCTGTTGTCGCAGTCGGTGAACAGCTGGCCGGGGCCGATGCGCCCGCCGAGGTTGATCGACTGGATGTGACAGGCCTGGATTTCGGGCGTGCGCATGGCCGGCGGCTGCAGCGACACCATGATCACTTCCTGCCCGACACTGAGCTTGATGCGTCCGAAGTCCGGCAGGGCGAGCGCTCGCGCACCCGCGATGGCGTGCAGCAGGCGCAGGCGGGCACGGTCGCGCGTGGGCGAGTCCG
>DASZTU010000299.1:0-3845 GCA_035547975.1 Devosiaceae bacterium
CTATGTGCTCGCTTTCCTCGTGTTCCTCGTGATGCTCGCGCCGGCAGGCGCCGTGGTGTGGCTCATCCCGGGCGTCTGGTCGGCCGGCGGCTTCATCTTCGCCATCGTCTTCGCCTGGGCGGTCAAGGCGGCGTTGATAGAGCCCTTCGCCATTTCCTGCATGATGCAGGTCTACTTCAAGACCATCGAAGGCCAGCAGCCCGATCCCGCCTGGGAGGCCCGCATCGGTGCCGTATCGCGGAAGTTCACCGAAATGAAGGAGCGGGCGATCGCCTGGATGAGCGGTGGCGCGCCGGCATCAGGCGCCACCGGCCCGGCCCCCCTGCCTCCGCGCGCCAGCGGGGTCTAGCGGTTCCGGCTTGCCGCCTCGCGCGACGCGGCCGATGTCATGAGCACGAAAGGAGAACGCGCCGTGCTCGGATACTGCCTCGTCGCGACCGCTTTCGGCCCGGTCGGGCTCGCCTGGAACGACACCGGGATTTTGCGCGCGCAGCTCCCGGGGTCGGATGGCGAGGCCACCCGGCAACTCCTCCGGCGCGGCCTCCAGGGCGCAGTCGAGACCGATCCGCCCGACTGGCTCGAGGCCACCGTGACGCGGCTGCAGCGCTACTTTACCGGTACCCCCGTCGACCTCTCGACGAGCCCGCTCGACCTTTCGGGCGTGCCCGAGTTCAACCGGCGGCTCTACGAGGAAATGCTGAAACTCCGCTGGGGCGAGACCGTGACCTATGGCGAACTGGCGACGCGCGTCGGCGCCGCCGGCGCCTCCCAGTCGGTCGGGCGGGCCATGGGCCAAAATCCCGTGCCGATCATCATTCCCTGCCATCGCGTGCTGGCGAGCGGCAACCGGCTCGGCGGCTTTTCGGCCCCGGGCGGGACGCGAACCAAGCTCAGGATGCTGGAGATGGAGGGCGTCTGGGTCGGCGCCGCCCCCGGCCAGATGGCGTTCGCCTTCTAGACGGGACCATGCACGATATCCCCGCCTACTTCCTGCCGCGCCCGCCACTGCCGGACGATCCGGCGACGCTTTCGGCCTTCGACCGGCTCTACGAGGCGGCCTGTGCAAGCGGCGGAGCCGAGATCGACTACCGCCTTGCGGCACCGCGCTGGCAGTTCCTCTGCCACGTCGCGGACACGCAGCCGGTCCTGCTGCACGGCTCGGGCAACCCCGACATCGAGGTCTTCGAGCCGCGCAAATCGAACGACGTGAACGAATTCGGCGACCGCAAGGCGGTCTATGCCGCCTCCGACGGGCTCTGGCCGATCTACTTCGCCATCCTCGACCGGGCCAACCACCCGATGACGCTGATCAACGCCAGCCTGCGGGTCGAACTGGCTGATGGGGGCCACAGCGACCCCTACTACTTCTTCTCGATCACCGACCGCGCCCTCGCCCGGCGACCATTCCGAGGCGGCACGATCTACCTTTTGCCGCGCGAGGGCTTCGCGCAGCAGCCGCCGCTGCGTTCGGGGGAGAGGATCATCCACCTGCCGCATTGGGCGAGCCCCGTCCCCGTGCGCCCGCTGGCGCGGTTGACCGTGCAGCCGGAGGATTTCCCCTTCCTCGCCCAGTTGCGGGGGCACGACGACGAATCGACGTTTGCCCGCGCCCGCGCCAACCCCGACGGGTTTCCCTGGGTCGAGGACGGTCAGCCGAACCGATAGCGCAGGTGCACCACGCCGCGGTCATAGGATTTGGCCGAGACAAGCGTGGGTGTTGCCGCAAAACCGGTGGGCGGAAACAGCGGAGCGCCGCCGCCGATGAGCTCCGGAACAATGGTCAGCGCCAGCTCGTCCAGCGCATGCCGCTCGAGAAACGCCATCTGCAGGCCGCCGCCACCGACCATCCACACGTCGCCGTCCGTGAGGCCGCGGGCGTGTTCGACCAGCGCATCGATGCCGCGGGTCCAGGCCTCGACATTGGCCCGAACATCCGTCAGCGGCCGCGACGTGACGACAATGCTGCGGCGATCGCCATATGGCCAGTTGTCGGCGTTTCGCAGCAGCCACTCATAGGTTGTCCGGCCCATGATCAGGGTCCGAACCGAGGCGATGAACTTGTCGTAAGCCGCTTCGCCGAAATCGACGTCGTCGTATTTGGTCAGCCAGTCGAGACGATCATCAGGGGTCGCAATGAAGCCGTCGAGACTGCTCGCGATATAGCCGAGGATGCGTGCCACCTTGTGCCTCCGGTCGAAATTCGCTGCCGGCTTTCCGGCCCGCTACTGGCCGCGCTTGAACGCCTTGAGGTAGCTGAGCTGTTTCAGCGCCAGCGCGGCGATCTTGTCGGGCGCCTCGACGATCGGGACGGCGATGGCGTTCTCATCCGGCGCCGGCGGCTCGAGCGTCGCAAACTGGCTGCGCAGCAGGCTTTCGGGCATGAAATGGCCCTTGCGCGCCTTGATCCGGCTGTCGATCAGCTCATAGGACCCGTCGAGATAGACGAAGACGATCGGCTCCTCAGCCTTTTCGGTCAGGAAGTCGCGATAGGCCCGCCGGAGGGCGGAACACGCCCCGACCGCGACCCCCTTCCTGTCCGCCGCCTCGTGCAGTGCCCTCGCGAGGCTCTCGAGCCACGGCCAGCGGTCCTCGTCGGTCAGCGGAATGCCGGCGCTCATCTTTTTGACGTTCGCCGTCGGGTGGTAGTCGTCGCCATCGAGGAACGGGGCGTGGAGCCGCCGGGCGATCTCCTCGCCCACCACGGTCTTGCCGCTGGCCGAGACGCCCATCACGATGACGATGCGCGCGCCGTCAAACGGTTGCGGTGAATCCGCCGTCGACGAAGAGGATGTGGCCATTGACGAAACTCGCTGCGTCCGAGGAAAGGAAGACGGCCGCACCGCCGAGCTCGGACGGCTCCGCCCAGCGGCCCATCGGCGTTCGTCGCTCGACCCAGGCATTGAACTCGGCGTTCTTGAGCAGCGCCTCGTTGAGCTCGGTGCGCACATAGCCCGGCGCGATGGCATTGACGTTGAGGCCGTGGCGGGCCCAGTCCGTCGCCATGCCACGCGTGAGGTTGGCGACCGCCGCCTTGCTCGCCGAATAGGGGGCGACCGAAAACCGCGCGACGTTCGTGAAGATCGAACAGATATTGACGATCTTGCCGCGTCCGCGCGGGATCATCCGCTTGGCGACCGCCTGTCCCACCGTGAAGACCGAGGTGAAATTGGTCCGGATCACCTCGTCGAACTTGTCGGCCGGAAAATCCTCGAGCGAGGAGCGATGCTGCATGCCGGCATTGTTGATTAGAATGTCGATCGGCCCGAGCTCGGCCTCGATGTGCCCGATGCCATCGGCCACGCTCTCGGCGCTGGTCACGTCGAAGGCGACCGCCTTGACCCGCGCCCCGCCGCTGGCGAGCCTTTCCGCTGCCGCGCCCAGCGCCTCGACGTTGCGCCCGTTGAGGATGATCTCCGCGCCGGCCCCGGCCAGCGCCTCGGCGATGCCGAAGCCGATGCCACGGCTCGAACCCGTCACCATCGCCCGCTTGCCCGCGAGGCTGAAAAGCTTGAGCGTATCCAACCGGTCCTCCCTCGTCCGCCTTGATACGGAGGGCGCGTCTCAACGGCAAGGGCCCGTCACGCGGTTTCTCGTCCGCCCTCCCGCCCCGCCGGGCCGGCCGCGCCCTGCGGCAGATGGCGCCCGAAGGGACCGCTCGGGGGTTTCCTATGCGCCGGACGCATGGCAAAACACCGCGGCCAACCGCGCCGGCACACCGGCCGCTATCGCCTCGGAGGATGTTTATGTCTGCTGATATCGGCCTCATCGGCCTTGCCGTGATGGGCTCCAACCTTGCCCTCAACATCGCCGAGAAGGGCCACACCATTGCGGTCAACAACCGCACG
>DASZTU010000300.1:0-10551 GCA_035547975.1 Devosiaceae bacterium
CCCGCCATGCTGGCCTCGGGCGTCTTCGCCGGCGTCCACACGCTCGACTACGCCTATGGCCGCAAAGACCCCGAGGGCAAGACGTTTGGCGACGAGCTGAAGCGCATCGGCTGGGTCGGCGACGAGCCGGTGGGCGCCCGCAAGATGCACGCCTATTTCGAGTACCACATCGAGCAGGGGCCGATCCTCGAGGCCGAGAACCGGCAGATCGGCGTCGTCACGCACTGCCAGGGCCTCTGGTGGCTGGAATTCACCCTCACGGGCCGCGAGGCGCACACCGGCTCGACGCCGATGTCGATGCGCGTCAACGCCGGGCTCGCCATGGCCCGCATCCTGGAAATGGTGCAGACGGTCGCGATGGAAAACCAGCCGGGCGCCGTCGGCGGGGTCGGGCAGGTGTTCTTCTCGCCCAATTCGCGGAATGTCCTGCCCGGCAAGGTGGTGTTCACGGTCGATATCCGTTCGCCCGATCGGGCCAAGCTCGACGGCATGCGCGCCCGCATCGAGGCCGAGGCGCCAAAAATCTGCGAGGCGCTGGGCGTCGGCTGCTCGGTCGAAGCGGTCGGCCATTTCGATCCGGTCACGTTCGACCCCACCCTCGTTGCGCGCGTTCGAAAAGCGGCCGAAGACCTCGGCTACAGCCACATGAACATCATTTCGGGCGCCGGGCACGATGCCTGCTGGGCGGCCAAGGTCGCGCCGGCGACCATGGTCATGTGCCCCTGCGTCAACGGCCTCAGTCACAACGAGGCGGAAAATATCTCCAAGGAATGGGCCACCGCCGGCGCCGACGTGCTCCTCAGGGCCGTGCTCGAAACCGCGGAGATCGTGGAGTGAGGCCTGTGCAGCTGTCGAAGGCCCCCTCACCCGGCCTGCGCTTTGCGCCGGCCGACCTCTCCCCCATAGGGAGAGGTGAGGACGCGGCACGGCTTTGCCCCAGCATCACCTCTCCCTCCGGGGGAGAGGTCGCCGCGCAGCGGCGGGTGAGGGGGCCTTGAGATGCCCACGCTGAAGACGCAGTTCGCCGCTGATACCGCCAGAAAGCTTCGGGCCAGCATGACGGATGCCGAGCGGCGTCTATGGTATCATCTGCGCGATCGGCGACTGCTCGGCCACAAGTTCGTCCGCCAGCAGCCCGTGGGCCCTTACATTGCCGACTTCGCCTGCCGCGAGGCCAACCTCATTGTCGAACTGGATGGCGGCCAGCACGCCATCTCCAGCGCGCAGGATGCGCGGCGAACGGCGGTGCTGGGCGAACACGGGTATTGCGTGCTCCGGTTCTGGAGCAACGACGTCCTTGAGAACACGGCCGGTGTCCTGCACACGATCTCTGAGCATTTGAACAAGGCCCCCTCACCCGGCCTGCGCTTTGCGCCGGCCGACCTCTCCCCTGAGGCGAGAGGGACTCGCGGCATCACGGCCGCCACCGAAAAGACGCGCAGCGCGAGGCAAGTATGACCAGCACAGTGATCAGGAACGGCGAGATCGTCACCGCCGATCTCTCCTACCGGGCCGATGTGAAGATCGAGGGCGGCCGGATCGTCGAGATCGGCCAGAATCTCACGGGCGACAAGGTGCTTGACGCCAGCGGCTGCTATGTGATGCCGGGCGGCATCGACCCGCACACCCATCTCGAAATGCCCTTCATGGGCACCTATTCGACCGACGATTTCGAATCCGGCACGCGCGCGGCGCTGAGCGGCGGCACGACGATGGTGGTCGACTTCTGCCTCCCCGGTCCCAACCAGTCGCTGCTCGAAGCGCTGCAGATGTGGGACAACAAGACAGCCAAGGCGAGTTGCGACTACTCCTTCCATATGGCGATCACCTGGTGGGACAGGCAGGTCTGGGAGGAAATGGCCGCGGTCGTCGATCGCGGCATCACCTCGTTCAAGCACTTCATGGCCTATAAGGGCTCGCTGATGGTGAACGACGACGAGATGTTCGCCAGCTTCCAGCGCTGCGCCGAGCTTGGCGCTTTGCCGCTCGTCCACGCCGAAAACGGCGATGTCGTCGCCGCCATGACGCAAAAGCTGCTCGATGCCGGCAACAACGGGCCCGAGGCCCACGCCTATTCGCGCCCGCCGGAAGTCGAGGGCGAGGCCACCAACCGCGCCATCATGATCGCCGACATGGCCGGCGTGCCGCTCTATGTGGTGCACGTCTCCTGCGAGCAGTCGCACGAGGCCATCCGGCGCGCGCGGGCCAAGGGCATGCGCGTCTGGGGCGAGCCCCTGATCCAGCACCTGACGCTCGACGAGACCGAGTATTTCAACAAGGACTGGGACTATGCGGCGCGCCGCGTGATGTCCCCGCCGTTCCGCAACCGGCAGCACCAGGATTCGCTCTGGGCCGGCCTCCAGTCGGGTTCGCTCTCGGTGGTTGCGACCGACCACTGCGCCTTCACCACCGAGCAGAAGCGCGCCGGTGTCGGCAACTTTGCCAAGATCCCCAATGGTACGGGCGGGCTCGAGGATCGCCTGCCGGTGCTCTGGACGAAGGGCGTCAACACCGGCCGGCTGACCAAGGAAGAGTTCGTGGCGGTGACCTCGACCAACATCGCCAAGATCCTCAATCTTTATCCCAAGAAGGGCGCGATCCTTGTCGGGGCCGACGCGGATATCGTCGTCTGGGACCCGAGGCGCAGGAAGACCATCTCGGCCAGGACGCAGCAGTCGATCATCGACTACAATGTCTTCGAAGGTTTCGAGGTGGAGGGCTTGCCCCGCTTCGTGCTGACGCGGGGCGAGGTCGCGGTTACGGAAAATCAGGTGGACGCCCACCAGGGCCACGGGCAGTTCGTGGCGCGGGAGCCGAAAAATCCTGTCAACCGGGCGCTGTCGACGTGGAAGGAAATCAGCGCGCCGCGCAAGATCGAGCGCGCCGGTATCCCGGCGACGGGGGTGTGATGGTCGATAGGGGCACGCAGGTTCGCATCGCCGCCGCGGTCATTCTCGACCGTGAGGGGCGCATGCTGCTCGTCCGCAAGCGCGGCAGCGCCATGTACATGCAGCCGGGCGGCAAGATCGAGCACGGCGAAACGCCGGCCGAGGCCCTGAGCCGCGAACTGCGCGAGGAGATTGCACTCGACGTCGCGGAGGCGGTGCCGCTCGGCGTCTTTTCGGCGCCTGCCGCGAACGAGCCCGATGCCACCGTCATCGCCGAAATGTTTGCGGCGCGGAGCAACACCGAGCCGAAAATCGGCGCTGAGATCGAGTCAATGCTCTGGCTCGACCCGCAGCGACCCGGCACTGTAGACTTGGCGCCGCTGACGCGGGACCACATCGTGCCGCTCGCGCGCCGCCTTGCCGCCCAACCCGCTGGAGCACTGCCATAGCCGACACGACGCTCGAGACCCGGACCGCCCCCGCCGCCCCGATGGCGGCCAGCGTCGTTTCCGCCAAACACCTGTCGCTGACCTTTTCGACCTCCGACGGGCCGGTCAATGCGCTCTCCGACGTCACGCTCGATATCCGCAAGGGCGAGTTCGTCTCGTTCATCGGGCCTTCGGGCTGTGGCAAGACGACATTTTTGCGCGTCATCGCCGACCTCGAGCAGCCGACATCGGGCTCGATTGCCGTCAACGGCATGAGCGCCAGCGAAGCCCGCGTGAAGCGCGCCTATGGCTATGTCTTTCAGGCGCCGGCGCTCTACCCCTGGCGCACCATCGAAAAGAACGTCGCGCTGCCGCTCGAGATCATCGGCTATCCGCCGGGCGAGCAGCAGATCCGCATCCAGCGGACGCTCGATCTCGTGAACCTTTCGGGCTTCGAAAAGAAATATCCCTGGCAGCTCTCGGGCGGCATGCAGCAGCGCGCCTCGATCGCCCGAGCGCTCGCTTTCGACGCCGACCTCCTGCTCATGGATGAGCCCTTCGGCGCGCTCGACGAGATCGTCCGCGACCACCTCAACTCCGAGCTCCTGAAGCTCTGGGAGCGCACCAACAAGACGATCGCCTTCGTCACGCACTCGATCCCCGAGGCGGTCTATCTCTCGACCAAGATCGTGGTGATGTCGCCGCGCCCCGGCCGCGTCACCGACGTCATCGATTCGCCACTGCCGAAGGAGCGGCCGCTCGAAATACGCGAGTCGCCCGAGTTCCTGGCGATCGCCCACCGCGTGCGGGAAGGGCTGCGCGCCGGGCATAGCTACGAGGTGTGAGGGTGAGGAGCGCGCTGGCCCCTGCGAAGCGCTGGATGGTCGGGGTCGACGTTAGGGGGCTCGCCCTATGACCCGCGTCGTCCCCATCCTCGTCGTCGTCCTGGCCCTGCTCGTCGTCTGGTACGTTGCGGCGATCTTCCTGAACGCACCCGTGCTGCTCGACGCCTATGCCCGCAACAACGTCGCGTGGAGCTGGCCGCAATTCGTGCTCGACGCCTGGAACCAGGGGCGGCCGGTGCTGCCCTCGCCGCACCAGGTGCTGGTCGAGTTCTGGAACACCACGGTCGGCCTGCCGGTCACCAGCAAGAAGAGCCTCGTCTATCACGCCTGGGTGACGCTTTCGGCGACGCTCCTCGGCTTCGTCGTCGGGACGCTTTTCGGCGTCGCGCTCGCCGTCCTCATCGTCCACAACGATGCCTCTGATCGCTCCCTCATGCCCTGGATCATCGCGAGCCAGACGGTGCCGATCGTGGCCCTCGCGCCCGTCCTCGTCGTCGTGACCTATAACGTCGTGACCGGCGACAACATGATCTCGCACGCCTTCCACCTGACGGGTGACACCGCCCGCCTCGTCAGCAAGGGGCTGGTCGCGACCTATCTGAGTTTCTTTCCGGTGGTCGTCGGCATGGTGAAGGGGTTCCGCAGCCCCGAGGCGATCCAGCTCGATCTCATGCGCACCTACAACGCCAGCCGGGCCCAGGCATTCTGGAAGCTGCGCCTGCCGATCGCCGTCCCCTATCTCTTCACCTCGATGAAGGTCGCGGTCGCGGCGAGCCTCGTCGGCGCGATCGTCGGCGAACTGCCGACCGGGGCGGTGGCCGGGCTCGGGGCGCGTCTCCTCGGTGGCTCCTATTACGGCCAGACGGTCCAGATCTGGAGCGCGCTCCTCGCCGCTTCGCTCCTCGCGGGTCTCCTCGTCGTTGCGGTCGGGCTCGTCGAGCGGCTGGTCGTGCGCCGCATGGGGGCGCGCCCCGCATGACCCAGATCCAGTATTACATCGCGATCCTCGCCGGCGGCCTTTGCCTCATCGGCCTCGTGCTGCCGTTCGGCTTTTCCGGCGAGGCCGCGGTGACCGCCTGGAGCTTCCCCTGGCTCGGCGCCTTTCTCGTCCTCAGCGTCCTGGCATTGGCGATCTTCCGTGAATCCATCCACCCGGGCGTCGTCGGGGTGCTCGCGATCGCCGGCGGCGCCGTGTTGCTCGCCGGCCTCAACCGCATCGATCAGGCGGCGGCCGGCTTCTGGATCACGCTGCTCGCCGCCTGGGCGCTGGCCTGGCTTTTCGCCGAGCGGCTGTCGCAGTATCGGCGGGAGAAGCGGATCGAGCGCGACCTCGCCGACCTTCTGATCCCGCTGATGTTCGGCGCCGCGGTGCTGGTCCTCTGGGAAGCCGGCGCGAGGGGCGGGCAGGTGCCGTTCGTCATCCTGCCGCCGCCCTCGGCCATCTGGGCCCGGATCGTCGCCAATGTGCCCGTGCTCCTCGCCGACTTCCAGCAGACCTTCCTCAAATCCGTGCTCGCGGGCTACGCCCTCGGCTGCGGCCTCGGCTTTCTGGTGGCGATCGCCATCGACCGCTCGCCCTTTCTCAAGCAGGGCCTGCTGCCCCTGGGCAATTTCGTCTCGGCGCTGCCCATGGTGGGGGTCGCCCCGATCATGGTGATGTGGTTCGGTTTCGACTGGCCTTCCAAGGCCGCCGTCGTTGTCATCATGACCTTCTTTCCGATGCTCGTGAACACCGTCGCCGGGCTCAACGCCTCCGGTCAGATGGAACGCGACATGATGCGCACCTATGCCGCGAACTACTGGCAGACCCTGCTGAAACTGCGCCTGCCGGCGGCGGCGCCGTTCATCTTCAACGCCCTCAAGATCAACTCGACTCTGGCCTTGATCGGCGCAATCGTGGCGGAATTCTTCGGGACCCCAGTCGTGGGAATGGGTTTCCGGATATCGACCGAAGTCGGCCGTCTCAACGTCGACATGGTCTGGGCGGAGATCGCCGTGGCGGCGATTGCGGGATCCGCCTTCTACGGCGTGGTGGCCCTCGTCGAGCGAGCCGTCACGTTCTGGCATCCGTCCGTCCGTGGTGGGCGGACGTAACGCAACAGGGGAAAACGAAAAATGAAGAAGCTTCTGTCCACCGCTTTGGCCGGGGCGCTCGTCGCTGCCTCGATCGGCGCGGCACAGGCAGCCGACACGGTGACCCTCCAGGTGAAATGGGTGACGCAGGCCCAGTTCGCCGGCTACTACGTCGCCCAGGCCAAAGGCTACTATAAGGACGCCAATCTCGACGTCACGATCAAGCCGGGCGGGCCGGATATCGCGCCCGAGACGGTGATCGCCGGCGGCGGCGCCGATGTCATCGTCGATTGGCTCGCCGCCGCCCTCGCGGCGCGCGAAAAGGGCGTACCGCTGGTCAACATCGCCCAGCCCTTCAAGAACTCGGCGCTGCTGCTCACCTGCCGCAAGGACATGGGCGTCAACTCGACCGAGGACTTCAAGGGCAAGACGCTGGGCGTCTGGTTCTTCGGCAACGAGTATCCGTTCTACGCCTGGATGGCCAAGCTCAACCTGCCGACCAATGGCGGGGCCGACGGCGTCAACGTGCTGAAGCAGAATTTCAACGTCGACCCGCTGATCCAGAAGCAGGCCGCCTGCATCTCAACCATGAGCTACAACGAATATGGGCAGGTGCTCGACGCTGGTCTCAAGCCCGCCGAGCTCACCGTCTTCAACTACCGCGACGAGGGCGTCGGCATGCTGGAGGATGGCCTCTATGTCATGCAGGACAAGCTCAAGGACCCCGCCTTCGTCGACAAGATGGCCCGCTTCGTTGCCGCTTCGATGAAGGGCTGGCAGTATGCGGCGGCCCATCCTGATGAGGCGGCGCAGATCGTCGTCGACGCCGACGACTCGGGCGCCGCGACCCTCGACCACCAGAAGTACATGATGGGCGAGGTCGCCAAGCTCGTCGATCCGGGCAATGGCGCGCTCAACGAGGCCGACTACAAGCAGACGGTTGCAACCCTGCTCTCGGCCGCCAAGAACGATTCGAGCCCGGCGATCACCAAGGAGCCGGATGCCGACGCCTTCACGCATGCGATCACCGACAAGGTGAAGATGTAGCGCTTGGGCGAACCCCAGGGAATCGGGGGGCGGCTTCGGCCGCCCCTTTTTCATTGCCGCCGATTGCCCACTTGCCTAATCCCAAGGTGCGGGCGCGATTGGGCCGCTTGCCTCATCCTGAGGCGCGAGCGCAGCGAGCCTCGAACCTCATCCTGAGGCGCGAGCGCAGCGAGCCTCGAAGGACGGTTCAGCCCCGGTCGTCACTCGGCCGTCTCGATCGCCACCGCTTCAAGGCGGATCGCGCGCGGCCGCGGATCCTCGTTGGCGCCCATTTCGGTTCCGGGCCGCGCATCGGGATAGTCGAAACGCACCTCGAGGCCCTCGCCGCTCTTTGCGGCAACGGCGTCGGGAATGGCGATGCTGCGGGTCTCGGCGTCCCGCGTGGAGAATTCGATCGTACCGATCGCCGTGCCGTCGATCGAGACATCGACGCGCTGCCGCGGGTGCGCGGCGTTCACCATGGCCCCGGCGGTGATGGCTAGGCTGAGCGGCGTTGCGACCGGCGGAAACCTGAAGCGCAGCCGGCTATAGGCGCCGTGCGACCACGTTCCGTCGTCGGCGTCGGGATAGAACCAGCCGCAGACCTTGATCGCCGCCGCTTCGTCGGCCTGCTCGCGCAGGAACGATATCTCGCTGCCGAGCGTATAGTCGCCGGTGCTGGCCCGCGGCCAGCAATCGGTCTCCGCATCGATGTAGTAGGCGCGATAGTCGGGCTCGACGCGCGGCATCAACGCCAGCGCGACGACGGCGGCCTCGAGGGCAAGCAGCAGCCCCGAGAGTGTCCAGAGCGTGGCGCGGCGCGCCCGGCCGGTAGGTGAAGGCGCGCTCACATCAGCGCCCGCTGCTGGTGCAGCCAGAGGACCGTCAGCCGGAAATCGAGCGCGAGGCAGGCGAGAACGGCAATGATCAGCAGCGGGCGGTAGCGCGCGAGCACCGTCGCGAGCGCGATCCAGAGCGGGGCGAGGCCGGCGATGAAGCGCGGCATCGACGTGAGCCCCGCGCTGAGGCTGAGCAGCATGGCGGCGAGGCAGAACACCGCCATCCCCATGCGGCGCTGCACCAGCAGCACGGCGACGAGGCCAAAGCCCCCGAGCGTTGCGAACGCCATCATCTGGATGTCGCTGAGCCAGCTCGATTGGCGCGGATCGAGGCCGGCGAGGAGGAACGCGATCGGGTTCCCCAAGACGCGATCCCAGCCCCGCTGGATGTGCGCGAAGGCAAGCGCATCGCCCGTCGTCCAGTAGAGCCAGGCCATGAACGCAACGACCCCGGCGGGCACCAGCACCACGCCGAGCACGAGATCAGGCCGCCCCGGCAGCGCCGTCAAAAAGCCGATGCGCGTCCCGCCGTCGCGCCGGTGCTGGCGGTAGGCCTCGATGACGAGCGGCAGCACGAAGAGCACGCCCGTGACGCGGGTCGCCGAGAGGAGGGCGCCCGCAACGCCCGCCCCCACATAGCGGCCGTCCTCGAGGAGGACGAAGGCGAGGACGGTCAGCAGGACGAAGAGGCTCTCCGAATAGAGGGTGCTGAAATAGAACGAGAAGGGCCCGGCGAGGAGAAAAACCGCAAACAGCAGGAAGGCGCCGCGGTTCTCCCTGAAGAGCGGCCGCGAGACCATCACCGCGGCGAGGGTGAGAAGCGGCGAAACGAGGGTGCCGACGATGTCCGGCGCGAGGCTGGTGAGCCGCCCGATCACCGCCGCGAGCGCGGGGTAGAGCGGGAAAAAGGCCCAGTTGGCGATTCCCGCCGGTCCACCGAAATTCACCTGCTCCGGATAAGCCTGGTAGCCATGCTGGGCGATGTCGGAGAACCAGTAGCAGTCCCAGACGCAAAGGCTCCGCACAAAGCCGGCCGGGCTCGGGCCCTCGTAGACCCAGGCATAGGCGAGATAGCGCAGCGCCATCCCGGCGAGCATCAGCACCACCGGCACCGCGATGTCGGCGATGTCGGCGGGCCGGCGGGCGGAGACGGGGGAAGCGAGGGAGGGGTTCGACATGAAAGCTCGCACCACCCGCGGGAACCGTTGACCCGTTTGGAGCACAGGCGGGTCGCGCTTCTGCGCTTCGGATTTGCGCCAAAGCGGGGGCCCGGGAGCTCCCGCCCGTCTTGGCCGGAAGGAGAAGTGCTCTAGCCGCTCGATGCCCGCAAGGCAAGATTCTGCCTCATTCATGGCAACCAAAGCCGGGGTGCCTTGTTCCTATGCAGGCGTCAATTAGAGGGCACCCCCATGAACGGCATAATCTATCTCGTCGGACTGGTCGTTGTCGTGATGGCCATCCTGTCCTTTCTCGGACTGCATTAGTCGCCGCCCGCGTCCGGCTGAACAGTGAGAGAGAGGAGTCTTGGGCCATGACTATGGCAGGCAGCACCGATACCATCATCGTCACCGATAGCGGGCAGGAAACCCCTGCCCGCGACTATGTCGACTGGCCGGCGGTCATCGCCGGCATCGTTCTGGCCTCGGCGATCGGGCTGGTCATGCTGACGTTCGGCTCGGCCATCGGGCTGAGCCTCGCCAACTTCCGCGGCGGCACCGGGGTATCCGGCATCTGGATCGGCATTATCGCCGCAAGCTGGCTACTCTGGGTCGAGGTTTCGAGCCTGATGGCGGGCGGCTACCTCGCTGGCCGGCTCCGCCGCCGCATCCACGATGCCACCGAGCATGAATCGGATGTTCGCGACGGCGCGCACGGGCTGCTGGTCTGGGGCGGGGCGCTGATCGTCAGCGCGCTTCTCGCCTTTGCCGGCGTCGGCGGCGCCATCTCGACCCTCGGCAGTGTCGCGAGCACCGCAACCACCGCCGTGGCCAGCGCCGCTGGGCCCGCCGCGGGCGCTGCAGCCCAGAAGTCGGGATTCGATCCGAACGCCTATTTTGCCGATGCGCTGCTTCGTCCGGCGCCACCGGCCGCCGAAACCGCGGCCCCGGCCGGCGGGACCGCCGCCGCACCTGCAGCCGGAACCGCAGCCGCCCCCGCGGCCTCGAACGGAACCACGGCCGGTGCAACTCCGGCGCCGGCGAGCGGCACGGCCGCTCCCGCGACCGCCGCGGCGCCCTCGCCTGCAGCTTCGACCGCAGCTTCGACCGGGGGGACCAACCGCGCCGAGGCAACCGCCGAAGCCGGCCGCATCCTCACCACCGCCGCCGTTTCCGGCAGCATGCCCGACGAGGACAAGACCTACCTCGCCCAGCTGGTGTCTGAGAACACGGGGCTTTCCCAGGACGACGCCAAGAAGCGGGTCGACGGCGTTCTCGCCAACATCGACGCGGCA
>DASZTU010000301.1:0-2099 GCA_035547975.1 Devosiaceae bacterium
CGGGAGCTCTGGTCGGGCGCCGCCCTTTTCGTGCCGCCGCGGGATGCCGACGCCTGGACCGCAACCATCAATGGGCTGGCCGCCGATGACGCCGAGCGCGAAATGCTGGGGGCCCGCGCCAGCGCGCGCGCCCGCCTCTTCAACCTCGAAGCCCAGCGCGAAGCGGTCCTTGCGGCTTATGCCGGTGCTCTGGCCGGTTCGCCCCGGGCCCTGAGGGTTGCGTGATGCGGTTCCTCTTTTACACGCACTCGCTGGTTTCCGACTGGAACCACGGCAACGCGCATTTCCTGCGCGGCGTGATGCGCGACCTCGTGGCGCGCGGTCACGAGGCCTTCGCGCTCGAACCGCAGGACGGCTGGAGCCGCCAGAATCTCCTCGCCGATCGTGGGCCGGAAGGAGTGGCCCGGTTCAGCCGCGATTTTCCCGGGCTCAGCTCCCGAACCTATGGCCCGGACTTCGACCATGAAGCGGCGCTCGATGCCGCCGATGTCGTCGTGGTGCACGAATGGACCGATCCGGCCCTCGTCGCGCGCATCGGACGCGCTCGCCGGGAGGGGGGCCGGTTCACGCTCCTCTTTCACGATACGCACCACCGCGCGGTTTCCGCGGCGGGCGACATCGAAGACCTCGATCTTGCCGGCTACGATGCCGTGCTGGCTTTTGGCGAAGCCCTGCGGGAGCGCTATCTCGCGGCCGGCCGGGGGCACAGCGTCTTCACCTGGCACGAGGCGGCCGACGACCGCCTGTTCCATCCTCTTGCCGGGGTCGCCCCGACCCGCGACCTCGTCTGGGTCGGCAACTGGGGCGACGAGGAGCGGAGCGCCGAAATCGAGGAATTCCTCGTCGGCCCGGCCGAGGCCCTCGGCCTCTCGGCGGATATCTACGGCGTCCGCTACCCCGAGACGGCGCTCGAACGCTTGCGCCGGGCCGGCGTCCGCTACCACGGCTCGATCGCCAATGCCGATGTGCCGACCGCCTTCGCGGACCACCGCGTGACGGTCCATGTCCCGAGGCGCCCCTATGTCGAGCAGCTGCCCGGCATTCCGACCATCCGTGTCTTCGAGGCGCTGGCCTGCGGCATTCCCCTGATCTCGGCGCCCTGGTCGGACGCTGAGGGGCTGTTCCGGGCCGGGCAGGATTTCCTCTTCGCCCGAACGGGTGCCGAAATGCGGCGGCTGCTCCGCGCGGTGCTCGACGACCGCGATCTTGCGGCGAGCCTTGCCGCCTCCGGCCTCGAGACGATCGGCGCCCGCCACACCTGCCGCCATCGCGTCGACGAACTCTTCGCCGTGCTGCGGGGAATCGGCACCGCCTCTGTTCAGGAAGCTCTTTCGGCCCGGGAGGCCGCTCAATGAGAATTGCGTTCTACGGCTCCAGTCTCGTTTCCGCCTACTGGAACGGCGCCGCGACTTACTACCGGGGCATCATCCGCGCCCTGGCGGCCCTCGGCTACGAGATCACCTTCTACGAGCCCGACGTCTATGACCGGCAGCAGCACCGCGACATCGAGCCGCCGGACTGGTGCCGCGTCGTCGTCTACCCCGGCACCATCGAGGCAGTGCATGCCGCCGCCGCCGAGGCCGCGCGCGCCGATATCGTCGTCAAGGCGAGCGGCGTCGGCTTTGCGGACGATGAGCTCATGGTGCGGCTGCTCGATGCGGCCCGGCCGGACGCCCTGCGCGTCTTCTGGGACGTCGACGCGCCGGCAACCCTGGCCGAGCTTCGCGCCAACCCCGGCCATCCGCTTCGCGCGGCTCTCGGCCGGCTCGATCTCCTGCTGACCTATGGGGGTGGCGATCCTGTCGTAGAGGCCTATAAGGCGCTGGGCGTTGGCCGGTGCCTGCCCATCTACAACGCGCTCGACCCCGAGACCCACCATCCGGTGCCCTCCAACCCGCGCTTTGCCGCGGCCCTCGGCTTTCTGGGCAACCGACTGCCGGATCGCGAGGCGAGGGTCGAGGAGTTCTTCCTCAACCCGGCGGCGAGGATGCCCGAGCGGCGCTTCCTCCTCGGTGGCGCCGGCTGGGCCGAAAAGCCCCGCTCGCCCAATGTCAATTACATCGGCCATGTCGGCACCGCCGACCACAACGCCTTCAACT
>DASZTU010000302.1:0-5043 GCA_035547975.1 Devosiaceae bacterium
GGCCGGCCGCGCTTCAATCCGCTCATCGTGCACTGCGCCGACCTCGCCATGGCCGAAACGCTCGCGGCGTTTTCGCCGCTCGCGCGCCGGCTCGCAACGCTCTGGCCCGGGCCGCTGACGCTGGTCCTGCCGAAGCGGCCCGGGGCGCCGCTCTCCGATCTCGTGACCGCCGGGCTCGACACCGTCGGCATCCGCGTTCCCGCGCACCAGCTGGCCCTCGATCTCATCGCGGCGGTGGGGCGCCCGCTCGCGGCGCCCTCGGCCAACCCCTCGGGGCGCCTCTCGCCGACCACGGCCGGGCAGGTGATCACCGGCTTCGGCGGCCGCGTGCCGGTGCTCGACGGCGGGCCCTCGAGCGCCGGGGTGGAATCGACCATCCTCAAGGTCGAGGGCGACCGGGCGATCCAGCTGCGCGCCGGCGCCCTGACGCGCGCCGATCTCGAGGCGCTGCTCGGCATCCGGGTCGAGCGCGCGGCAAAGCACGGGCCGGTGCTTGCCCCCGGCATGACCCCGACCCATTACGCGCCGCGCGCCCGGCTGCGGCTCGACGCGGCGGAACCCCGGGCGGGGGAGGCTTATCTCGCCTTCGGCCCGGGGGCCGGGGAGTGGCCGGGCCTCTGGCTCAACCTCTCGCCCGCCGGCGATCCGCGCGAGGCGGCGCGCAACCTTTTTTCCATGCTGCATCAGCTCGATGCGGCGGGCACCGAGACCATTGCGGTTGCGCCGATTCCGATGGCCGGCATCGGGGAAGCGATCAACGACCGGCTGGCGCGCGCCGCGGCGCCGCGCTGAGGGACACGCCGGCAACCGTCCATCGGCCTCGCAGAGCGGCGCCCGCCGCAGGCTCAGTCCCGAACCTTGTAGGGTTTCTGGTCGCGCCAGAACCGCATCAGGCTCTCGAGGTCCGCGTCGCCACCCTCGGGAAGCTGGATGCGCAGCGTCGCGAAGAGGTCGCCATTGCCGTGCAGCCCCTTGCCCTTGAGCCGCAGCGACTTGCTGGTATCGACGCCCGGCGGCAGGTTGAGCTCGACCGACCCGTCGAGCGTCGGGACGCGCACCTTGGCGCCGAGCACCGCCTCGTAGAGCGTGATCGGCACGTCGACGCGCAGGTCCTGCCCGTCGCGGCGGAAATGCTTGTGGCGCTCGAAGCGGATGGTGACGATGGCGTCGCCCGCCTCGCCGCCGACCGCCGACGGGAATCCCTGGCCGCGCAGCCGAATCTGCTGCCCTTCCTCGACATTGTCGGGGATCTTGACGGAGAGCGTCTTGCCGCTCGGCATGTGGACCGGGACCGAGCCGCCCTTGTGGGCCGTCTCGAGCGGGATGGCGACGGTCACCGCCGCATCCTCGCCCTTGATCTCGCCGCCCGCCGCCGTGCGGAAATCCGTCCCGGCGAAGGGATCGTAGCCCGTGCCGCCGCGGCGCGGGCCCGCCCCGCCGAAACCGCTCATGAATTCCTTGAGGATGTCCTCCGCCGAAAAACCGGCGCCCGCGCCCGCCGAGGCGCGCGCCCGGGCGCGGTTGGCGCCGGAAAAGCCGTTGGCGAAACCGGCGAATTTCGGCTGGCCGGCCTCGTCGATCTCGCCGCGATCGTACTGGGCGCGCTTCTCCGCGTCCGACAGGAAGTCATAGGCCGCCGAGACTTCGGCGAACTTGGCCTGTGCCTTGGGATCTTGCCGGTTCTGGTCCGGATGATAGGCCTTTGCCAGCTTGCGATAGGCCGCCTTGAGGTCTTTTTCGCTCGCCGACCGGGGCACACCGAGAACTGTGTAGGGGTCGCGCATGGATCTACCGAATCGGGGGGCGGTTGCATCACCGCATTTTGCCACCCAATATGGCGACGGCCTCCGGTTTTTTCCAGACTCGAAGTCGCCGCTCCAAACCCTTGTGGAATAGAGGTTCGCCGGCCCATGTCGACGCTCACCGATCGCCTCTTCGATGATGCCGACAAGGCGCCGATCGATCCCTTCGCCCTGTTCGAGGAATGGTTTGCGGTCGCCGAGGCGGGAGAGCCCAACGACCCCAACGCCATGGCAATTGCGACGGTCGACGCCGAGGGGCTGCCGGACGTGCGCATGGTGCTGCTGAACGGGCGCGACCAGCGCGGTTTCGTCTTTTTCACCAATTTCGGGAGCGCCAAGGGCCGCCAGCTTCTGGCCCAGCCCCGCGCGGCGATGGTGATGCACTGGAAGTCGGTGCGCCGGCAGGTGCGGGCGAGGGGCCCCGTCGAGGTGGTGAGCGCGGCGGAGGCCGACGCCTATTTTGGCCGGCGGGCGCGGCTGTCCCAGCTCGCCTCGAGCGCCTCCGAGCAGTCGCGCCCGCTCGCGAGCCGCGCGGCCTATGTCGAGCGGGTCGAAAAGCTCGCCGCCGAACTCGGCGACCGGCCGGTGCCGCGGCCACCGCACTGGTCGGGGTTCCGGCTGGTGCCGCTCCGGCTCGAATTCTGGCAGGAGGGCGCCCACCGCATGCACGACCGGGTGGAGTTCGTCCGCCCGGCCCCCGGCGCGCCCTGGACGCGCCAGCGCCTCTATCCCTGATCGGGGAGAAGAGGGGCGACGCCTTGCGACGGGCTTAGCGCCTTTACAGAGGCGGCCAAGGCGCGCGATCAAGGGAGCGGCGCCGTCGCGCGCCATCCGGCAACGATTCGGACAAGGCTCGAGCACTCGGCAACGATGACCACCCGGCGACATTCGAGACGGCCCCATCCGTCGGGCGCAGGCCTGCCGCCCTGCCGGCCGGGCCGCCCGGATGACGCCGGAAGAGGACGCCGCTGATGCGCATCCTCGTCCGCACCTCGCGCTGGGCGATCTGGGCCAGGCGGCTCGGCAACTTCGCCCTGCCGCTCGCGGTGATCCCGATCCTGATGCACCGGGCCGAGGCGATCAACACGCTGACCTTCGAGGTGGCCGAGGCGCTGGCGATCGTGGTGGCCCTCGCCGCGATCATCGCCGCGATCTCGGGGCTCGTGCGCATCTGGGTGACCGGCGACCATGGCTGGAACCGTGCGCTGACCGGGCTCGCCTGCGGCCTCGTCTGCCTCGTTCCGCCGGCCTATTGGGCGGTCCAGTACGTGCGCTACCCGGCGGTGGCCGAGGTCTCGACCGCCCCGGGCGATCCGCCGCCGCTCATTTCGGCCGCGCCGCCGCCCCTCGACGCCGCCGATCTCGCCCGCGTCGAGGCCGCGTTCCCCAATGCCAAGTCGCGCAACTACCCGATTTCGGCGGCCCAGGCGTTCTCGCTCGTCAATGCCCTCGTGATCGACCGCGGCTGGCAGGTCGAGCAGCGCCGCGAGCCGCGGGACGACGGCACCGACGGCCAGCTCAACGCTATAGCGCTCACCATGTTCGGCTTCCACGTCGAAGTGGCGATCCGGGTGCGGGCGACCGCCGATGGCAGCGCCACTGTCGACATGCGCTCGGTGGCCCTCACCGGACTGCACGAGCCCGGCGCCAACGGCCGGCGCGTCGAGGAGTTTCTCGCCGCCCTCGACACCAAGGTGAGCACGATGATGCAGGACGAGCCGGCGGGCACCGCCGACGACGGGGACGCCGATACGACGCAGAGCCCCGCCAGCCGCCCCGTCACGCCCATGCCCCACAACCGCAAGCGCTGAGCGGGCAAGCGGGCGAGGGCAGGGCGATGATCAGCGCCGCACGTAACGGCGGCCGAAAAGGCCGCCCTTGACGGCCACCTGCCCATGGGCGGCGAGATAGTCGAGATGGGCCTCGACCGTCTTGGCCGCGGCGGGGCGGAGCGCCGGCTTGAGGGTCGGGTAGATGCGGGCGACGAGTTTCGGCACGGTCGTTGCGCCTTGCTCGAGCCCCTCGAGGATCTGCGCGTTGCGCTGCTGGCGATGCGCGAGCAGCGCCCGGGCGTATTTGCGCCCCTCGGGAACCGGGCCGCCATGCGCCGGCAGGTAGTAGCTGAAGGGGGAGACGATGAGCCGCTCGAGCGACTGGAGGTAGTCGCCCATCGACCCGTCGGGCGGTGCGATGACCGTTGAGCTCCAGCCCATCACGTGGTCCCCGGTAAAGACATAGGGAGAGCCGTTGACGCTGAAGCTCAGGTGGTTGGCGCAGTGGCCGGGCGTCCCCAAAACCCCGATCGAAATACCGTCGATGTAGAGGATTTGGCCGTCCTCGAGAATCTCGTCCGGCTCGAGGTCGAAATCGCAGGACCGGGCGAGGCGCATGCGCTCGAAGCCGCGGGCTTCGCGATAGAGCCGGTGCCGGCCGTTGCTCCAGATCGGGGCGCCGGTCTTCTTCTTGAGCCGGCGGGCGAGGCCCGAATGATCGCGGTGCGTGTGGGTGAGCGCGATCGCGCGCACCGGCCGCTTGGCGATGGCCGCGAGCAGGGCTTTGAGGTGGCGCGAATCGGCCGGCCCCGGATCGATGACGAGGAGTTCGTCGACCCCGACGAGGTAGGTATTCGTGCCGGTAAAGGTATAGGGCCCGCGATTGGGCGCGGTCACGCGCCCGATCCCTTCCACGATCTCGACCAGCCGGCCGGTATCCGGCTCGAAACCCGTGCTTTCGTCGGCGGCTTCCGCAGCGCTGGGCATTGCCTGACTGAGGTTCAGCGATTAGAAGTCGGAAAGAATTTCCGGCACTTGGGAAGGTATAACGATGGCCGTGACTTTGACCACACCGAAGACGCTGCTCGGCAGTTTTGCCCCCAGAACCGATGCGGCGCGGCTGGTCTCCGGCCTCGCAACGATCGTCTTGGGGTCGCTGCTGATCGCCGTGGCGAGCAAGATCAACGTCCCCACCTGGCCGATCCCCGTGACGCTGCAGACGCTGGCGGTCGCGCTCGTCGCCGCGGCCTTCGGCTGGCGAATCGGTGTCGCGACGGTCGTCGCCTATATCGCCGAAGGCCTCGTCGGCCTGCCGGTCTTCTCCGTCGGCGGCGGGCCGCTCTACGTCCTCTCGCCGGCCTTCGGCTTCATTCTCGGCTTCATCCCGATGGCCGCGATCATCGGCTGGGCCGCGGACCGGGGCCTGTCGCGCCGTGCCTTCCAGCTCTTCGCCGTGATGCTGGCCGGCG
>DASZTU010000303.1:0-10268 GCA_035547975.1 Devosiaceae bacterium
TCATGGACGGCACCTCGGCCTGGCGCCGGTTCTGGCGGATCACCCTGCCCTGGATCTCGCCTGTCGTGTTCTTCGCCCTCGTCTACTGCTCGATCGGCGCACTCCAAGTCTTCGAATCGATCGTCATCCTGACCAAGGGCGGGCCGGGCGATGCCACCCGGTCGATGTCGATCCTCCTCGTCGAGCAGGCGCTCGGCAGCTACCAGATCGGCTATGGCGCGGCGATCTCGGTGGTGATGACGGTCGTCATCCTCATCATCACGGGCATCCAGATGCTGGTCTCGCGCCGGCTGGTGGCGAGATAGGAGGGGCTGATGTCGCTGTCGCCGAATTCCCTGCACCGCTGCCGAGTGACAATCCTAGCGTGCCCCGAGCCGAGGGCCTCGTGATGGAAACCAAGGCGGCCCTCAAGTGGATCGACCGGGCGATCATCGCCGTGATGCTGGTGCTCGGCATCTTCATGCTGCTGCCGTTCGCCTGGCTCTTTTCGATGAGCTTCAGGTCGGTTGCGGACGCCTACAAGATGCCGCCGAGTTTCCTGCCGTCGAACCTCGACTTCAAGAACTACGCCCAGGTGCTGCATTCGAGCGTGCCGTTCGTCCAGATCTACGGCAACTCGCTCCTGATCTCGATCGTCGTGACGGCCGGCCAGCTCGTCACCTGTACGCTCGCCGCCTTTGCCTTCGCACGGCTCAATTTCCGCGGCCGGGACGCCTTGTTCTTCATCCTCCTGGTCGGGCTCATGTTCCCGGCGCAGGTCACGATCATCCCGATCTATCTCGGCTACGCCAAGGCCGGGCTCATCAACCAGCCGATCGGGCTCGCGCTCATGTACCTGACCTCGAGCTTCGGCGTGTTCCTGATGCGCCAGTTCATGCAGAGCCAGCCCAAGGCGCTCGAGGAAGCGGCGCTGATGGATGGCGCGGGCTACCTGAAGATCTTCTGGCGCATCTCGCTGCCGCAGCTCAGGCCCGCCCTCTCGGCGCTCGGCATCATCACCTTCACCCAGACGTGGAACTACTACTTCCAGGCCAAGGTGCTGCTCGGCCGGAACACCTCGATGACGCTGCCGCTCGCAATGGATGTGCTGCGCGGCTACATGGGCGCGGGCAACCTCTCGGTCGTGATGGCGGCGATGAGCATGGCGGTGCTGCCGGTGCTGCTGCTCTTCCTCCTCGCGCAGAAATTCGTCATCGAAGGCGTGACGATGTCGGGGATCCGGGGGTGAGTTTGGTGCGCGCGGCCCACCCCCACCCTGCTGCCGCGACCCTCCTCACAGGGGGAGGGAGCCTTGTGGCACCGCCTCGCTCCCTTCTCCCTCCCCCTCATGGGTGGGGTGGGGGTGAGCCACCCGCCCGCCTTCCGAAAGCAACAACAGACAATTCCAAGGCAAACCCTATGTCGGACGACCTCTCAACAATCGATCCGCGCTTCGTCTATACGGGCGAGCGGACGCGCTACATCCGCTTTCCGCTCGGCGGTATCGGCTCGGGCGGCTTTTCGGTCTCGGGTTCGGGCCGGCTGGTCGACTGGTCGATCCGCAATCGCCCGGCGCTGCAGGGCTATAACGGCTACACCCACTTCGCCATCAAGGCGGAGCGGGACGGAAAGCTGCTCGACGCGCGGGTGCTGAACGGCCCCTATGACGACAACCCCTCGGGCGGCCCGGGCCTCAGGCCCATGTTCGACGGTTTCGGGCACGGCGCGATGCGCCAGAGCCTTGCCGGGGTGCCGCACTTCCGCGAAGTCGATTTCTACGGCCGCTTCCCCACCGCCGACCTCGTGTTCAAGGACGACCGGTTCCCCGGCACGGTGCGGATGACGGCGCTCTCGCCCTTCATCCCGCACGAGGACCGCGATTCCTCGATGCCGGTCGGCATGCTCTCCTTCGAACTCGGCAATCCGACCGACAAGCCGATCGAGGTGACCCTCGCCGGCACGCTCGGCAACTATGGCAACAATTCCGGGCGGCACGTTTTTTCGCGCCAGGAGGGCGTTTCGGCGCTCACGCTGAGCTCGGCCGATCCCGAGCAGGCCGAGGCCGACCGCGGCGACCTCACCATCGCAACCGACGCGCCGGACGTCCAGCACCAGGATTTCCACTACCGCGGCCAGTGGTTCGACGACCTCACCGTGTTCTGGAAGGATTTTGCCCGCCCGGGCCCCCTGCCCGAGCGCCACTACGAGGGGATGCGCACCCGGCACATGCAGCAGTTCCCCGAGCACGGCACGCTCGCCGCGAAAGTCACCCTCGCGCCGGGGGAGACGAAGACGGTGCGCTTCGTCATTTCGTGGAGCTTTCCGCACGGGGACGTCTACTGGGCCTATCGCAACAAGCCGGACGGGCAGATCCCCAACCAGAAGACGCCGCTCTGGCGGAACTACTATTCGACGCAATGGGCCGATTCGCTCGCCAGCGCCCGCGATGCGCTGACGCGCTGGGACAGCCTCGCCGGGCGGACGCTCGCCTTCCGCGACAGCTTCTTTAACTCGAGCCTGCCGGCCGAGATCAAGGACGCGGCGTCCTCGACGCTGGCGCTGCTCCGTACCGCGACCTGCATCCGGCTCGAGGGCGGCGAGCTCTGGGCCTGGGAAGGCCAGCACCGGCTCGACGGCTCCTGCGAAGGCTCGTGCACGCACGTCTGGAACTACCAGCAGGCGCTGTCGCACCTTTTCCCGGCGGTCGAGCGCACGCTGCGCGAGACCGAGTGGACCTACAACCAGCTGCCCAATGGCGGCCTCACCTTCCGCCAGAAGCTGCCGCTCGGCTCCGGCTTCGATATCATCGGCCCCTGTGCCGACGGGCATTTCGGCGCCTTCATCAAGACGTTCCGCGAGTGGCGGCAGTCGGGCGACACCGACTGGCTCCGGCGCTACTGGCCCAACATCAAGCGGGCGATGGAATACGCCTGGAGCCGGGACAATCCGGACCAGTGGGACCCGGACGAGACCGGCATCCTTTCGGGCCGCCAGCACCAAACGCTCGACATGGAGCTCTTCGGCCCCAACTCCTGGCTCGGCAGCATGTATGTGGCGGCGCTGCTCGCCACCGCGAAGATGGCGGAAGCGGTGGGCGACGCCGAGTTCGCGGAAAAATGCCAGCGGCTCGGCGAGGCCGGCGCCGCCTACATCGACGAAAAGCTCTACAATGGGCGCTATTTCATCCAGGAGATCGATCTCTCGGACAAATCGGTGCTGGAGCGCTTCAACACCGGGCGCAATGCCGGCGTGCTCGCCGACAGCTTCATGAGCGCCTACTGGTCGGACGAGCACCAGGAGATCAAGTACCAGTTCGGCGAGGGCTGCATCGCCGACCAGATTCTCGGCCAGTGGCACGCGGAAGTCGCCGGACTCGGGCAGTTCCTCGCGCCGGAAAAGATCGCCTCGGCGCTCAAGGCCGTGCACACGGAGAACTTCCGGCCGACCCTCGCCGACCACTTCAACCCCTGCCGCAACTACGCCTATGAGGACGAGGGCGGGCTTTTGATCGCGACCTATCCGGAAGGCACGCGCCAGCCGCTCGTCGCCGCCCCCTATGCGGAAGAGGTGTGGACCGGGGTCGAGTATGCTTCGGCCTCCCACATGATCATGCACGGCATGGTCGAGGAGGGGCTCGAGGTGGTTCGCGCCGTGCGCGACCGTCATGACGGCCGGCGCCGCAACCCCTGGAACGACATCGAGTGCGGATCCTACTACGCGCGCTCCATGTCGGCCTGGCAGCTCGTCAACGCCTGGACCGGCATGCACGCCGACGCCATCGAGGGCACGCTGCGGTTCGAGCCAAAGACGAGCGGCGATTTTCGCCTGTTCTGGTCGGGCGGCAATGCCTGGGGCGAGCTCAGCCGCGAGGGCGGGGCGCTCCGGCTCAGGGTGATGGGCGGGGAGGCGGCCTTGTCGCGCGTCGCGGTCGATGATCGTATATTCCCCGCCCGGCGCCTCAAGGCCGGCGAGGTGCTGGAACTCAACTGAACAATGGCCAGAATCGAGCTCAAGTCGGTCCGCAAGAGCTTTCAGGCTCTCGAGGTCATCCATGGCGTCGACCTCACCATCGAGGACGGCGCCTTCACCATTTTCGTCGGCCCCTCGGGCTGCGGGAAATCGACGCTGCTGCGCATGATGGCCGGCCTCGAAGAAGTCACGGCCGGGCAGATCGACATCGACGGAGCGCGCTGCGACCACCTGCTGCCCTCGGCGCGCGGCATGGCGATGGTGTTCCAATCCTATGCGCTCTACCCCCACATGTCGGTGGAGGAGAACCTGCGCTTCGGGCTCGAGAACCAGAAGCTGCCAAAGCCCGAGATCAAAAAGCGGGTCGCCCAGGCGGCCGACATCCTGCAGATCAGCCATTTGCTCAAGCGCCGGCCGCACCAGCTCTCGGGCGGGCAGAGCCAGCGCGTCGCCATCGGCCGCGCCATCGTGAAGGAGCCGAAGGCTTTCCTCTTCGACGAGCCGCTCTCGAACCTCGACGCCGAACTCCGGGTCAAGATGCGCGGCGAACTCGTGGCGCTGCACCGGCGCCTCGGTTCGACCATGGTCTATGTCACGCACGACCAGGTCGAGGCGATGACCATGGCCGACAAGATCGTCGTGCTCCGCGAGGGGCGCATCGAGCAGGCCGGCACGCCCGTCGAGCTCTACGCACGGCCGGCGAACCAGTTCGTCGCCGGTTTCCTCGGTGCCCCGCAGATGAATTTTCTGAGCGGCACCGTGCGCCGCGACGGCAACGGCCTCGCCGTCGCGGTCGACGAGGGCCGGGCGACGCTCAGCCTCACCCCGCGTGGCCGCGAGTTGCCGGCGGGCACCGCGGCGACGATCGGCGTCCGCCCCGAGCACCTGACCCTCACGAGCGACGGGCCGCTCGCGGCGACCGTCGAGGCGGCCGAGATTCTGGGGTCGGAAACGATCATCCACGCCCGGCTGCCGTCGGACGCGCCCATTACCGTCTCGGTGCGCGGCATTTCCGGCGTCGAGCCGGGGGCGACCATCCGCCTCGCGGCCGATGACCGGTTCGTGCACGTCTTCGACGCCGAGGGGATCACCCTGCCCCCGACCCGCGCCTGGCAGGAGGATTACGTCCGCGTGTGAGGCGGCGGGGGTCCGCCGGCCCCTCCTCCCCGCCAGGGGGGAGACTTTGCGGCCCGCGATCCCCCCTCGCCATCCCCTCGCCCGCGACTGCTTCATCCCCCTCTCCCCAACCACCGTCATCCCCGGGCTTGACCCGGGGATCCAGCCAACCTCACCGCCCGCGCAGGCGGCGCGGGGTACTGGATGGCCGGGTCAAGCCCGGCCATGACGGCGAGGGTGGGGCCCGGACCTCGCCCCTCGACAGGCTCAGGGTGAGGTCCTACTGGGGCGGGTCCCCACAACCCTCAGCGTGAGGCCCTTCCGCAGGTGGGGGCCTTCCCACCCCCCTCATGGTGAGGTGCGAGCGCAGCGAGCCTCGAACCATGAAGCCCCAACCTCAGCGCACGCCGTCTCCCTCCCCCTTGCGGGGAGGGGTCAGGGGTGGGGGTGGATGCAACCGCTGCCGTTGTGGCTGACCCCCACCCGGCTGCCGCCACCCTCCCCACAAGGGGGAGGGAGACTTTTGGCCCGCGCCTGTATCCGTCACGATCGCCGCTTCCTTTCCCCTTCGTCACGGTTCTCAAGGGCGCCCGTGGTGAAAACCTCCTCCCCATCGCCCTCAGGACGACGTCACCCGCATGTCCCCTTGCACCGGGCGTCGCGACTGGCTTTAGTGCCGCCCAATCATCGGAGGATGCGGATGGAATACCGGCTGCTCGGCCGCTCGGGCCTAAAAATTTCAACTCTCACCATGGGCACCATGACGTTCGGCGGCGGCGAGAAGATCGGCCACACCGACCTCGCGCACGCCCGCCGGCAGATCGATATGTGCCTCGAGGCGGGGGTCAATCTCCTCGACTGCGCCAACGTCTACGCGAATTCCGTCTCCGAACAGATCATCGGGGAAGCCCTGACACCGGAGAAGCGCAAGCAAACCCTGATCGCGACCAAGGTGCGCTTTCCCATGGGACCGGGGCCGAACGACCGGGGGCTCTCGCGCCATCACATCATCGAGCAGGCCAACGCCTCGCTCGCCCGCATGAAGACCGACGTGATCGACCTCTACCAGGTGCACGAGTGGGACGGCCTGACCCCGCTCGAGGAGACGATGGAGGCGCTCGATACCCTCGTGAAGGACGGCAAGGTCCGCTATCTCGGCTGCTCGAATTTCTCCGGGTGGCACCTGATGAAGGCGCTCGCGGTCTCCGACCGCTACCACTACCAGCGGTTCGTCGCGCAGCAGATCCACTACACGCTCCATAGCCGCGACGCCGAAAACGAGCTCGTGCCGATCAGCATCGACCAGGGCCTCGGCATCCTCGTCTGGAGCCCGATCGCGGGGGGCCTCCTGTCCGGCAAATACCGGCGCAACAGCGGACCGCCGGCCGGCCGGCACGTCGGCGGGCACCCCGAGCCGCCGGTCTACGACTGGGACAAGCTCTACGACATCATCGACGTGATCGTCTCGGTTGCCGAGGCGCATGGCGTCTCGGGCGCCCAGGTGGCGCTCGCCTGGCTGCTGCAGCGGCCGGGGGTCACCTCGGTGATCATCGGCGGGCGCACCGAGGAGCAGTTCAAGGACAACCTCAAGGCCGCCGAGCTCAGGCTCACCGCCGAAGACGTCGAGCGGCTCGACAAGGTCAGCCAGCCCAACCTCATGTATCCCTACTGGCACCAGTCGTTCACGGCGCAGGACCGGCTGAGCGAAGCCGACCTCGTGCTGCACCGGCCGTTCCTCAAAGACTGACACGACGCCGTCGCATCGCCATTGACCCCGGCGTGCGGCGGCGGTAGCCACGAGCGATGCCGGATGCGATCCGGCATCCCGCGCCCAGCGGGGGCGCGCCCTCCCCCGCCGGCCGTGTTGCCACCATGACAATGAGCCTCGCCACGCGCCCGAAGGCATCCCTCGGCGGCATCGGCTATGCCTTTGTGGCCTACGCCCTGTTTGCGATCGCCGATGCCAGCGTGAAAGGCGTGGGGCCGGGCCTATCGGCCTTCGAGAGCTCGTTCATCCTGACGGTCGCCTCGATCGCGGTGGTGCCGTTCCTCAAGGCGCGCGACGAGAGCTGGACGGGCATGCTGCACATGCGCCGGCCGGTCCTCACCCTCGCCCGGGCGACGGCCAGCACGCTCGCCGGCATCTTCTCCGTCGTGGCGCTCACCCGAATCCCCATCGCCGAGGCGTATTCGCTGATCTTCCTCGCGCCGGTCATCGCGCTCATCCTCTCCGTGCTGGTGCTGTCGGAAGCGGTCGGCTGGCGGCGCTGGAGTTCCGTCGCGGCGGGAATTGCGGGCGTGCTGATCGTTACCCGGCCGGGGTTCCACGCGCTCAACATCGGCCATCTTTCGGCGCTCGCGGCCTCCCTCTGCGTCGCGGCGTCGGTGATCGCGCTCCGGCAGCTCGGACCGGACGAGCGGCCCTCGACCATCTACGCCTGGCTGACCATCGTTTCGCTCGCCGTCAATCTCGCCCTGATGCTCGCCTATGGTTGGGTCGCGCCGACGCCGCTCCAGTGGGGGCTCCTCGTGCTCTGCGGGGTCGCTGCGGGGGGCGGACAGATTTTTCTCATGGCGGCCACCCGGGTGGCACCGGCCAACCAGGTCGCCCCGCTCCAGTACAACCAGCTCGGCTGGGCGATCGTCTACGGCGCCGTGTTCTTCCTCGAGCTGCCCGATTTGCCGACGATCATTGGCCTCCTGTTTGTCGCCTCGTCGGGCCTCTTCCTCATCCAGCGCAAGCCGAAGGACGCGGTGCCGATGCCCGGCACCCTGACCTGAAATGCCGGCATAATGCTGAGTGCAATCCTCAGCTTTGCTTGACAAACTTTAGAACGGTTATAATCTGGAGCGGTATCTCCTTCAGCGCCAAGCCGAATTCCGCGATGTCGGAACGGCAGGGCAAGAAAGCGGACCATGCGCCTCACCCGCCAATCCAGCTACGCCATTCGCACGCTCGTCTACTGCGCCGTCAACGCGCCGGAACTGAGCCGGGTGGCCGACATCGCCAAGGCCCATTCGATCTCCGAGCTGTTCCTGTTCAAGCTGATCAAGCCGCTCGTCGAGGCGGGGCTGATCGAGACGGTGCGGGGTCGGCATGGCGGCATCAGGCTCGGCCGGCCGGCGGACAAGATCACGCTCCTCGACTGCGTGCGGCTGACCGAGGAGAACTTCGCCCTTGCCGAGTGCTTCGAGGGCGGGGACATCTCCTGCCCGCTGGTCTTGAGCTGCGACCTCAATGCGGCCCTCGGCGAAGCGCTCAAGGCGTTCTTCGACGTGCTTGAGAGCTATACGATCGCGGACCTTGCCGGGAAACGGCGCTTCATCCGCGCCAAGCTCGGCCTCGCGCTCGAGGAGCGTCCGGCAGCCGCGGTGAACTGAACCGCGGTTCGCGCGCCGGCCGACAGCCAGCCGCCGGAACATTCGTTAAACTGCCGGGTTATCTCCCCGGGGCGCAAGACCCTAAGCGGCCGCGCCCGAGGAGAGGTCCGATTTGGCGTCAACGGCGCACAGGGCGGAAGCGGTCGGTTTCCTCTTCGCCGCCTCGTTCGGCGTGCTGTTCTATTTCGTCTGGGCCGGCTGGCGCTTCCTCGATCCGCAGAACGTCGGCTGGCTGCGCGTCGGCGACCGCGCCATGCACACGATCGGCTGGTTCTTCTACCGGGTCACGCCGTGGAGCTGGCCCCCCGGCCTCAACCCGCGCAACGGCATCGAAGTATCGAGCTCGGTGGCGCTCTCGGATTCGCTGCCGCTTTTCGCCGTCCCCTTCAAGCTGCTGTCGCCGCTCCTGCCGACCGTCTTCCAGTACTGGGGCCTCTGGTTCCTGACCTCGATGATCCTGATGGCGGTCTTCGGCTACGCCATCGGCCGCGAGCTGGACCTCAGCCGGCCGGTGAGCGTCGCGCTCGGCGCGCTCATGGTCCTGACCCCCGCCTTTCTCTGGCGCATGCCGGTGCACATGGCGCTCGCCGGGCACTGGGTGCTGCTCGCGGCGATCTGGCTCTACGTGAAGCGGGTGCCGCCACGCCGGTTCGCCTGGCCGCTGCTGGTCGCGGTGACCTCCGCCGTCCACGCCTATCTTCTGGCGATGGTGATCGCGATCTGGGGTGCGGCCCTCGTCGAGCGGCTGTGGACGAAGCGGATGCGATGGATGAGTGCCGCCCTCGAGGCGGCGCTCGGCGTGGGCGCGATGCTCGTCGTCATGTGGAGCGTCGGCTTCTTCGTCACGAGTTCGCTCGGGGCGCCCGGCTTCGGCCTCTACCGCATGAACCTCGACAGCTTCCTCGACAGCAACAACTGGTCCTGGATCGTGCCGAACCTGCCGAGCGCCGACGGGGACTACGAGGGCGCGATCTATCCCGGACTGGGCGTGCTCATTCTGCTCGTCCTCGGCCTCGCCCTGGGTTTTCGCCGCCTGCGCGGCATCGTTTCCCCGCGCTGGCTGCCGCTCTTCATCGTGGCGCTCGGGCTCGCGATCTTTGCCGTTTCGGACCGGCCGACCTTCGGCACAACGGTACTGGGCACGATTCCCCTGCCGCAACAGCTGCTCGACTTCTTTTCGATGTTCCGCGCGTCGGGACGGATGGTATGGCCGGCCGGGTATCTCGTTGTGCTCCTCGGCTTCGTGCTGCTCGGCAATCGGTTGCCGGCGCGCGCCCTTGCCGTTCTCGCCGTGGTCGCGGTCGCCGTACAGGCCGTCGATACGAGCCGTGGCTGGGCGAAGTTCGCGGCGACGCAGCCGGGGCCGTCGGCGAGCTGGCCGACGCCCCTCCGGTCGTCCTTCTGGGCGATTGCCGCGCAGCACTACAAGCGCATCCGGACGATTCCCGTTTCGGGTATGCACCACTACTGGGCGGAACTCTCCTACTTCGCCGCCTTCCACGGCATGGCGTCGGACGCCACCTATCTGGGCCGCCTCGACGCCAGGGCATTCAGCGCGCTCAAGGCCAAGGCTGCCCGGGCGCTATCCGCGGGCACCTTCGATCCCGAGGCGCTCTACGTGCTCGACGGGCCGGCGGCGGCGGCCGCGCAGCGATGGGTCGAGGCGGGCGACCTCCTCAGCACCGTCGACGGGCTCATCGTCTTCGCCCGGGGTGGCCGCAGGTACGCCGACATCGCGGCGCTCGGCATGCCCGCCTATCAGCCGCCGACGATGGTCGTTGCGGGTGAGCCGGTGCGCCGCGATTGATCTTGGCCGCCGCGCA